>JBJXGY010000127.1:0-3996 GCA_046160185.1 Gaiella sp.
CCTGGCTCAAGGCCAAACGACGGATCGCCATCCGTCGTGACCGAAAGGCGTCAAACTACCTCGCCTTTCTGCAACTCGGAATGATCCTCATCCTCGCGAGGTCACTTTGAGATCAGCTCCAGACCCCGGGGTCAGACCCGCCGAACGGCGCGGTCGATCGTATCCACGCCGCCTGGTCGCGCAGGAGGCGCGAGAAGCGCTCCTGAGGCACGTCACCCAGGCTCGCGAGGATCGGTCCGTCGTCAAGAAACTGCGGACGGTGCGCGATGCCTGCTGTCGCAGCGGCAGAGCTCCAACGCCAGTCCGTTGCCTCATCCACGAGGCGCGCCCTGACCGGATTCAGCGCGATGTAGACGGCGGTGTTCAGGAGGTGAGCCTCGTCTTCGACGAGCTTCGAGTGGAAGCGGTCAGCCCACACGCCGCCGCGTCGCCCATGGCCCAGGTTGAAGCGTTGCGCCCAGACTCCCTGCAACCACTGCATGCCGCGACTCAAGTTCGATTCAGGTGTGCGCACCAGTAGATGGTGGTGGTTCGACATCAGCGTGTAGGCAAGCATCTGCCATCCGGTCCGCATTACGGTGTCGGAGAGCATCGAAATGAAGAGGTTCCCATCCGCCGCTCCGCCGAGGACGCGGATCTCGTCCTGGCAGCGCGCGGTGACGTGGTGAAGAGCTCCGGGTGCGTCAACGCGGTGCGGTCGCGCCATCGTCGCCACGGTACGGCTGCGACGCCCGCTCCGCTATTGGCCATTCGGGACATTTTCCGTCATGCCGCGATGCGTTCAAGCGGACACTGCCGGCCGCTGTCGGATCCGAAGGGTCTGACCCCGGGGTCAGGAGCTGATCCCAAAATGGGAAGGGACCCACGAGCAAGCGTCGAAAGCCTGTCCTATGGCTACCTCAAGAACGATCCGTTCGCGTCCCATCGGTAGACAAACGCCGCTGAAGTGGCGCGTGAGTGTCAAGGGGCGTCGAATAGTGCGCCAGTTTCGGGCAGCGAAAAGTGCACCACTGGCCGGCGCAGGCGCCGCGGGTGATTTCGCTCAGGCGGGGTCGCGGGGTGTGGGGGCCTGGGCGGCGGGGGTGACGTCGAGGCCGCGTTCGCGGAGGCGGTAGCTCTTGCCTTTGAGGGTGATCATGGTGGCGTGGTGGACGAGCCGGTCGATGAGGGCGGCGGCGACCATGGCGTCGCCGAGGATCTCGCCCCATTGCTCGAAGCCGCGGTTTGAGGTGACGATGATCGAGCCTCGTTCGTAGCGGCGCGACACCAAGGCGAAGAGGAGGTTGGCGGCCTGGCGTTCGAGGGGGAGATAGCCGACCTCGTCGACGACGAGGAGTTGGTAGCGCTCGAGGCGGCGGAGCTCGGCCTCGAGCTGGTTGCGGTCCTGGGCTGCTTCCAGCTTGGACACCCATTCCTGGGCGGTCGCGAAAGCGACACGGTAGCCGCGCTCGCAGGCTTTGAGGGCGAGCGCGGTCGCGAGGTGTGTTTTGCCGGTGCCGGGCGGGCCGAGGAAGCAGACGTTGCCGTGCTCCTCGATCCAGGTCAGCTGGGCGAGGTGGAGCACGAGCGGCCTCTCCGCAGAGGGTTGGGCGCTCCAGTCGAAGTCCTCGAGCGTCTTGATGGCGGGGAAGCTGGCGTGGCGGATCCGCATGCGGGCGCCGGAGGCGTCGCGCGCGAACACCTCCGCCTCGAGCAGCGTCTCGAGGAAGCGCTCGTAGGGCCATTCCTGCTCCCTGGCCAGCGCGGCGGTCTGCTCCAATCGCTCCAGCACCCGCGGTGCTTTCAGCTTCCCGAGCAGGTAGGGCAGCCGCTCGCCCGCCTTGGTCTTGCTCATGCGCAGAGCTCTGCGTAGTCGGCCAGCTCCGGCGGCGGCACCGTGATCTGGGGCAGCGCGACCGGCGGCGGCGTCTGCGGGGGCTCGCGCCGCATGATCGGCGGCGGCAGCCAGAGGCCCTGCTGGTAGCTGCGCCGGTAGCGGGCGACCTCGACGCCGCGATGCACGATCCAGACCTGGTCGCGGTCGAAGCACAGCTCGACGCGTTCGTGCACGAGCCGCTCCGGTGCCCGGTAGAAGCAGCCGCCGTGACGCAGGTAGCCATCGATGGGGACGCGCGTTGTGCGGTGCCCCGACCAGTCGAAGCGCAGCGGCGGCAGCGGCCGCAACACCGCACGCTCCTCGGCAAGCCGCTCGGCGACCGGGAAGCGACCGGTCGCGTGGACGCGACAGTTGCAGATCCGATCGCGCCAGCCCACGTACAGCTCATCGAGCTCCTCGAGGAAGGCGAAGCCCCGGGCCGGCCAGAAGCCGCTCTTGAGGTAGCGGACGCCGACTTCGACCGCTCCCTTCTCCCGTGGGGTCGCCGGCGTGCAGGCGGTCGCGTGGAAGCCGTAATGGCCGCGCAGATGCAGGAACCGCTGATTCCAGACCACCTCCTCGCCCTCACGGCGGGCGACGGCCGAGCGCAGGTTGTCGTAGACGCACTCCCGCGGCACCCCGCCCAGCCACTCCAACACACGCACGTGCCCCTCCAGGAACGCCTCGATCGTCATCTCGAAGCTGAAGAACGCGGTCTGCGCGCCCGAATACGGCAACGACGCGACCAGCGCGTACACGCGCCGCTCCCTGCCCGCCAGCATCGGGCGGGACGGCATCTCGGCCCAGTCGAGCTGCAACACCTGCCCTGGCCGATAGCCCGTCCGCCGTGCCGGCCGCATCTTCGGCGGCCGCAGCTCCCGCAACCTGCGCTTGACCAGATCGACCGAGCCGTTGTAGCCGTACTCGTCGCGCAACAGCTCGCTCGCGCGTGGCGCCTTGATCTGCGGCCACTCCACCAGCAGCCGCCGCAACACCGGCTCGAACGGATCCAGCTTCGACCCCGCAGGCGCCCGCCGATACCGCGGCGGCTCGATCAGCTCAGCCAGCCGCCCGACCGTCCGCCGATTCATCCCCAGCCGGCGCGCGATCTCGCGCTCCGAGACCCCCTCCGCCGCCAACGCCCGCACCTGCGCCCACTCCAACACGCTCCGCACCTCCGCACCTCTCGCTCGACGTCGTGATCGACCCGAGCCTCAAAGCCGAGCCGGACGCGACCGGCAACGCCGCCAGCGGTGCACATTTCGATTCCCGATCCCGGTGCAGTATTGGGCGCCCGGCATCAGTGAGCGACGAGCTGTGGGCGAAGCTCGAGCCGCTTCTGCAGGACCCAGCCCGTCGCTTTCGCTCTCCTGGGCGCTGCCGCTATCCGGCTCGTGCTTGCCTGGAAGGAATCCTGTATGTGCTGTACACAGACACGCCCTGGCTCGAGATCCCCTACCGCGAGCTCGGCCTTCCTTCGGGCGAGACCTGCCGGCGACGTCTCGAGGAGTGGCAGCGCCGAGGGCTGCTTGAGCGAGCGGTGCACGTCTTGCACGAGCATCTGGCAAAGGCCGACCGGCTCGACTGGTCGCGGGTGATCGTCGATGCCTCGTTGGTCGAGGCGAAAAAGGGGGCGAGAAGGTCGCGCGCACGCTCCTGGGCCGTCCCGGCAGCCGCTTCCACCTCGCCGTAGACGCCAACGGAGCTCCCCTCGCCATCCGCCTGGCCGCAGGCAACGAGAACGAGCGCCGGCACCTGCTACCGCTGGTGGACACACTCCTCGGACGCGGGCTGCATCCGACTGAGCTGTGGGCAGACCGCGGCTACGCCTCGCGGGCTCTCGAGCAGGCACTGCGCCAGCGTGCGATTGAGCCGCGCATCTCGCAGCCGCGTCGTGCAGGTGACGAGATCCCAGCCGGCACGCCAACCCGCGAGGTGTGGCGGGGTCGAAAGCGCCGGCTACGCAGCGCCGATCCCCTCGCCCGCCATCGCTGGCCTGTCGAGCGCACGAATGCCTGGCTCAAGGCCAAACGACGGATCGCCATCCGTCGTGACCGAAAGGCGTCAAACTACCTCGCCTTTCTGCAACTCGGAATGATCCTCATCCTCGCGAGGTCACTTTGAGATCAGCTCCAGACCCC
>JBJXGY010000128.1:0-29811 GCA_046160185.1 Gaiella sp.
CCGGCCAGGGCGATCGCCTCGATCTCGATCACCAGCTCCGGCAAGGCGAGCGAGGTGACCTCGACGATGGTGTCCGCTGGATACGGCGGCGTGAACCACTTGCCGCGCAGCTCGACGATCTTCGGGAAGTTCCCCATGTCGGTGAGGAAGATCGTGACCTTGACGACGCGGTCGAGGCTGGAGTCGCCCGCCTCGAGCACCGCCTGCAGGTTGCGGAACGTCTGCTCGGCCTGGGCGTCGAAATCCCCAATCCCGACGATGTTGCCCTCGAGATCGATCGCCGCCTGCCCGGAGACGTAGAGCATCTCCCCCACCCGCATCGCCTGCGACAGACGGAACGCCGCATAGGGGTCGGGGTTTGTCGCGATCTGCCGCATCGTTGCCATGGAGACCTCCTCTTCCAGCCGTTTCGGATCCGAAGGGTCTGACCCCGGAGTCAGACCCCCGGGTCAGACCCCGATTCTGACGCAATCCGATCGGGTGGCCGTGACGAATGAAGAACAAGGGGTGGCGGCCGGGGTCGATCTCTCGCCGTCCTGGTCGTCGCCCTCTATGAACCCTCTCGCTCCAGGGCCGCGAGCAGCGCTCCGAGGTCGACGCTCTCATGCTCTGGCAGAAAAGGAGCGAGGCGGCGCCGGGCGTGCTCGCGCTGCCTCGCCGCGCTCTCCGTCCGCCCGTCGCGTTCTCGCATCCCGGCAGCGGCAAGATGGCGAAGCCCGAGGGCGACCTCCCGGTCGCCGCCCTCGGCAACGGCGAGCGCCCACCCGCACGCAACCTCAGCATGCGCCCACTCGCAGCTCACGAGTCGGCGCTCCGCCTCCCACAGTGCGGCCCGCAGCCGCGCATCGGCCGGTCGCCACTCTTCCTCGTCATGTCCGTCCTCTGTCACCGGCGGGCTGTCCCCGACGCGGCGTCGTACCCGCGCTCCGTGGACTCCACCACGCGGCCGGCGAGCGACCCCTCGAGATGGCGGGCCACGCGGTCTTCGTTCCAGCGCAAGCCCTGGAAGCAGCGATCGGCAAACAGGCGGGCGGCACCGGCCACCTCCGCGAACGATCCGAGCAGGGCGCGGGCGATCACCATCTCCATCACGTTCAGCTCGAGCTCGCCGCCGGCCACCGCGGCGGCGACGGTCGCCGCGGTTCCGCGCACCCCGTAGGAGACCTGCAGCACGAGCTCGGGCAGCACCGGGTTGACCTTCCCGGGCATTGCCGACGAGCCCGCCTGGAGCGCGGGAAGGGTGACCTCGCCGATCCCGCCGACCGGTCCGGAGGCGAGGAACCGAAGGTCGGCGGCGATCTTCGCCAGCACGCTCGCCGCGCGCTCCAGGGCATGTGCGACCGCAAGGTACGCCTCGGCGTGCGCAAGGGCGGCGAAGAGATCGGACGCGCCCGTGATCGCGAGCCCGGTTTCCTCGGCGAGTAGCGGCAACACGGTCTCGACGTAGCGCGGCGGCGCACCGACACCTGTGCCGAGCACCGTCGCACCGAGCGGCACCGCGAGCAGCGCCTCCAATTCGGACTCGAGCTGCCCGGCAGCCCGTTCGACCGCGTGCGCCTGCGCTCGATGTGTGTCGCCCACACTGAGCGGAACCGCATCCTGCAGGCACGTGCGGCCCAGCCGCTCGAGCTCACCCTGCTCGTCGGCTTTGGCCAGCACCGTGTCGCGGAAGTGCCTGAGCCCGGCCACCGCCAGCTGCCCCTCTCGCACGAAAGCGATCGAGATCGCCGTTGGCACGACATCGTTCGTCGACTGCGAGCGGTTGGCGTGGTCGTTCGGGTGGACCGGGTGGTACGTGCCGAGCGCGGTGCCGAGCAACTGGTTCGCCCGGTTGGCGAGCACCTCGTTGGTGTTCATGTTGAACGAGGTTCCGCCGCCGCCGTGCAGCACGGGCAGTGGAAACTCGTCGACGTGCAGGCCCCGCACCTCGCGCCCGGCACTCACCAGCGCCTGACCGAGCGCCGGTTCGAGCACGCCGATCGCGACGTTGGCCCGAGCCGCCGCGATCTTCACCTCGGCGATCGCCGAGACGAGCGCCGGGACATCCGCGAGGCGCTGCCCGCCGAGCGCGAAGTTGACGAGGGCACGCACCGTGTGGGCTCCATACAGCGCCTCCGCCGGTACCTCGACGGAGCCCAGCACGTCGCGTTCGAAGCGTGTTTCCCGTCCATCCGCCGGGGCCATCGGACGAGTGTAGAGTCGCCACATGGCGCACGTGCGGATCGATCGCGAGCGCTCGTCGGCCCGCATCGAGCACGACATCGAGACGCTCGCCGGGCCCGACTACACGCTCTCCGACCAGGCCATCCTCCGTTACGCCTACACCGACGCCTATCGCAACACACTCGCCTACTTCCGCCGCGAGTTCGAGGCGATCGGCTTCGCGGTGGCAGAGGACCCGGTCGGCAACTTCGCTGCTCGCAACCGCCCGGTCGGGACGCCCTGCTTCGGCGTCGGCTCGCACTGCGACTCGAACCGGAACGGCGGCAAGTACGACGGCACGATGGGCGTGGTAGTGGCTCTCGAGGTCTGCCGTCTCGCGGTCGAGCACGACCTCGACCTGCCGTTGCAGACGATCAGCTTCCTGGAAGAGGAGGGCTCGGGTTTCGGGCAGATGCTCCTCGGCAGCCGCATCATCACGGGACGGGTGACCGAGGACGACCTACGCAGCCGTCTTCGCTCGCTCGACGACGGCCGTTCCTTCTGGGAGCACGCGACCGCGGCCGGCTACGAGCCAGAACGCTGGCGCGAGTCGGCACGACTCCTCGACGATCTCACAGGGTGGATCGAGTTGCACATCGAGCAAGCCAGGGTGCTGCAGGACACGGGCAGCCGGCTCGGCATCGTCACCGGCATCGCCGGGTACGTCCACGGCGACATCACGGTCACGGGGCGAGCCGACCACGCAGGTGGCACCCCGATGGGTGGCCGCCTGGATGCGGGAACGGTGGCGGCAGAATGCGTACTCGAGCTCGAGCGGCTGGCTACTGCCGCGGGCAAGGGCACGGTGGGCACCGTGGGCGAAATCCGCTTCGAGCCGTCGCTGATCAACGTCGTCCCGGCCTCCGCGCGGTTCTCGCTCGACATCCGCGGCACCGACGAGCCCACCTGCCGCGGCGTCGCAGCCGACATCGTCGCCTTCTCGGAACAAGCCGCCGCCCGGCGGGGAATGACCGCGGCTTTCGTCCAGCGCCAGACCGCGCCGCCGACGCCGTCCGACGCGGCGATCGTGGACGCACTCGACGCTGCGGCGGTCGCGGCCGGTGAGCCGTACCGCCGCATGCCGTCAGGAGCCGCCCACGACTCGATGGCCGTCGCGGACCGGGTGCCGATCGCCATGGTCTTCGTGCCCTGCCTCGACGGGATCTCACACAACCCGGCCGAGCTCGCGTATCCGGCCGACGGCGCCCTCGCTGCCGAGGTCATGCTCAACGCGATCGCCGCGTTGCAAGCAGGCACGAGCTGACCGCGATCGTTTTCGCGCTGCTCGCCGGCGCGACGTTCGGCGCGCTCGCAGTGCTGATCCGACGGGCGCTCGCTCGCGGCGGCGACCCGGAGGTCGGCGGGCTCGTGACGACGGGTTGCGCCTCCCTCGTCGCGATCCTCGCCGCCGCGCCCACAGCCGGCGGGGGGATCGACATCGCCGGCATTGCGCCGTTCTACGCGATCGGGCTTCTCGTGCCGGGTATGTCGCAGATCGTGTTCATCCACGCGATCCGGCTGGCCGGCGCAGCCCGCACGTCGCTGGTGATCGGCGTCGCACCCCTCGTCTCGGTCGCGATCGCCCTGCTCTTCCTCGACGAGCCGCTGCACTGGCTCCTCCTCGTCGCAACGATCGCGATCGTGCTCGGCGGGGTCACGCTCGCGGGTGAAGGGGCAAGACCGGCGCACTTCCGCCTCCTGGGGATCGTGCTGGCCCTCGGCTGCGCCGTGTCCTTCGGCGTCCGCGACAACCTCGTGCGAACGGCCACAGGCGATGCTCCGGTGCTCCAGGGCACAGCTGCTTCGCTACTCGGCGCGATGACGACCGTCGGCGTCTACCTGCTCCTCTTCCGTAGACGACGGATCCAGGACACCTGGCGCCGGACGCTCCGGACGTTCGCTCCGGCAGGTGTTGTGCTCGGGCTTGCCTATGCCTTCCTCGTGATCGGGTTCGACCGGGGTCGCGTCAGCATCGTCGCGCCGCTGAACGCGACACAGTCGCTGTTCGCGGTGCTCTTCGCAGGGGCGGTCTTGCACGACGAACGGGTGACCCGACGAACCGTGCTCGCCGGGCTCTTCGTGGTTGCGGGCGCCGCCATCATCGGCGCCGTACGATAGGCCCCTATGGCCGGGAAGCTGACGACACACGTGCTCGACACTGCAGCCGGACAACCCGCGGCGGGTGTCCCGATCACCGTCGTGAGAGTCGCCGACGGCGCCGAAGTGGCACGCGCCGTGACCAACGCGGACGGACGCACGGAGGCGCCCTTGCTCGAGGGCGAGCACCTCGACGGGGAGGTGTACGAGTTGCGATTCGAAGTCGGGTCGTACTTCACCGGCCGGGAAGGGGTCAGCCCTGCGCCCTTCCTCGACATCGTGCCCGTCCGTTTCCGGGCTGACGGCTCATCCCACTACCACGTGCCGCTCCTCGTCAGCCCGTGGGCCTACAGCACGTATCGCGGAAGCTGATCCGGGCGATACCTCCCTGACGCAGCGGACGGGTCTCAGAAGATCCGGAAGCTCGTTGCAGCGCTCGTTGTCCGGAGGCTCCCGTCCTGACCGCTCTCGCAGACCTGGCTCAGCCGCAGCGCGTGCACGCCCTTCGCCTGCGCCGCCTTGAAGCCGAGCACCCACGTTCCGGCGTCATCGGCCCGGCGGGACGTCACCGCCACAGCCGCACCGTCCACGCGGAGTTTGACGGCGCGGCAGAACTCGTTGGGTGGCGCGAATCCCGTGCCGACGGCAAACACGGTTGCGCCCCGCACCACCTTTGCCGCGACGACGGCGCGCGCGGCACGGCCGTCCGGCACGAGGGCGAGAGCCAGCACGAGCGCACCGAGCACCAAGCGAGGCAAGCGGCCGGTCACGGCTGGAGTGTGCCACAGTCCGCGTGCGGGTCGCTCACCCATTCGGGTGGCGCAAGGCGATGACGTGATCGGCTACCCCAGCGCCCGCAGGACGGCGTCGCCGACCTCGCGCGTGCCGGCTGCTCCGCCCAGGTCCCGGGTGCGGGGCCCGTCGCGGCACACGGTTTCCAGTGCCGCCATCACCCGCGCCGCCGCCTCGCGCTCCCCGAGGTGCTCGAGCATCAGTGCGGCGCTCCAGATCGCACCCGCAGGGTTGCCGACGCCCTGCCCCGCGATGTCCGGGGCGGATCCGTGTACCGGCTCGAACAACCCCGGGGCGTCAGAGCCGGGGGCGACGTTGGCCGACGCGGCCATGCCCATGCCGCCCTGGATCGCAGCCGCGAGGTCGGTGAGGATGTCGCCGAAGAGATTGGAGGCGACGACGACATCGAGGCTCTCCGGTGCGCGCACCATGCGAGCGGCGAGTGCGTCGACGAGCACGCGCTCGACGCGCACGCCCGGGTACTCCGGGGCCACCTCCTCGACGACCTCGTCCCAGAGCACGTAGCCGAAGCGGGACGCGTTCGACTTCGTCGCGCTCGTCAGCACACCTCGGCGACCCGCAGCAAGGCCGAACGCGTGCCGCACGACCCGCTCCACCCCGGCGCGCGTGAAGACGCTCGTCTCGATTCCCACCTCGAGAGCCAACCCCCGGTGCGAGCGTCCGCCCACGCCCGCGTACTCCCCTTCGGTGTTCTCGCGCACGAAGAGCATGTCCACGTCAGCGGGCCCCTTGCCGACCAGCGGGCAGGGCACGCCGGTGAGCAGACGAGCCGGCCGCTCGTTGGCCCATAGGTCGAGCTTCTGGCGCATCAGCAGGATCGACCCCCACAGCGACTCGTGATCGGGCACGGAGGGATCGCCGATCGCTCCCATCAGGATCGCGTCGTGGGCACGAAGCACCTGCTCCCAGTCCTCCGCCATCATTCGGCCGTGCTCGTGGAAGTGGGCCGAGCCCCACGGCACCTCGGTCCACTCGAGATCCAGGCCGAGCGCGTCGACGACACGCCTCGCCTCGGCCATGACCTCCGGGCCGACCCCGTCGCCGGGAAGGAGCACGACGCGATGGGTCAAGCCGTCAGACCCTCCAGATAGCCGAGGGCGTCCTCGAGGGAGACGACATCGGCGTACTTGGCCTGGATGTCGAACAGGTTCGCCTCGTGCGGCGCTTGCGCCCGGTCGCCCACGCATTCACGCGGCACCATCGTCGGCCAGCCGTACTGGAGCAGGTCGATCGACGTCGCGCGGACACAACCACTCGTCGTCGCTCCGCACAGGATCACGGAGTCGACGCGCTGCGAGACGAGGATCGAGGCGAGGTTCGTCCCGAAGAACCCGGACGCGCCCTTCTTCATGACCACGATCTCTCCGGGCTGCAGGTCGAGCCGCGGGTCGATCTCCACCCACTTGCCGCCCAGCTGAAGGGCGGCCAGGGACGGCGCCTTCTGCATCCACAGTCCCCCGTCCTTGAGGCTCGGCTCGAAGCCGATGGTCGTGAACACCACCGGGAGATCTCTCGCTCGTGCAGCGTCGAGCAACCGCCTGGTCGCGGTCACCTCGGCCGTCATGTCAGCCCCGAGCGGGCATTCGGGATCGGTGAAGCCGCACGAGAAGTCGATGACGAGCACGCACGGGCGCGTGCCCATCGTCACCGCTTGTCCCAGGCCCGCCTGCGCGTAGACCTGCTTGGCCGCCTCGTCCGACATGACCGGAGTCAGAGGCTCGCGTCGAACGTGCGCCGCTTGACGAACTGCCCCGCGCCCGGCTTGGCCACGAGCTGGTCGCCCTCCACGATCACCTGACCGCGCACCAGTACGACGTCCGCCGCGCCCTGCACCTCGGTTCCCTCGAACAGGTTGTAGTTGACGTTCGAGTGGTTTGTCGCGACGGAGATCGTGTGCTTGCGGTTCGGGTCCCACACGACGAGATCTGCGTCGGAGCCGGGAGCAATCGTGCCCTTCTGCGGGTACAGCCCGAACAGCTTCGCGATGTTGGTGGAGGTCATCGCCACGAAGTCGTTCATCGAGAAGCGTCCGGCGCGCACACCGAACTCGTGAAGCATGTGCAGCCGGTTCTCGATGCCGGGGCCGCCGTTCGGGATCTTGGAGAAGTCGTCCCGCCCGAGCCCCTTCTGCTCCGGCCAGTTGAACGGGCAGTGGTCGGTGGAGACGGCCGACAGCACCCCATCCTGCAGCGCCTTCCACAGATGTTCCTGGTGCTCCTTGGGCCGCGGTGGTGGCGTGTACACGTACTTGCCGCCTTCGAAGTCCGGCTTCTGCAGCGCGGTCTCGTCGATGAAGAGGTACTGGGTGCAGGTCTCGCCCCACACCTTCCAGCCGCGGTCGCGCGCGTAGGCGATGGGGTCGACGGCGTCCTTGCAGGAGACGTGCACGACGTAGAGCGGCGCCCCCGCGACGTGGGCAAGGTGCGCAGCCCGGCTCGTAGCTTCGCCCTCGGTCGCCGGAGGACGGGTCCACGCGTGCCAGATCGGCTCGAGCTTGCCGTCGGCCACGGCCTGCTTGACGAGGATGTCGATCGCGTCGCCGTTCTCGGCGTGCACCATCACGAGCGCACCGGTGTCGGCCGCGGTCTGCATCGTCCGGAACAGGGTGTCGTCGTCCACCATCACCGCGCCCTTGTAGGCCATGAACAGCTTGTAGGAGGTGACGCCCTGCGCGGGCAGCTTGGCCAGATCGGTGAGCGAGCCGCCCGTGTGCAGGTCGGTGACCCCGATGTGGAAGCCGACGTCGACCACGGGCTTGCAGCGTTCGATCTTCTCCATGTAGTTGTCGAGCGACTGCCCGAAGCTGGTGCCGGGCGCCTGCATACAGAAGTCGATCAGCGTGGTGGTGCCGCCGAACGCCGCAGCCGTCGTCCCGGAGGTGAAATCGTCACAGGTCACGGTGCCACCGAAGGCCATCTCGAGGTGTGTGTGCGGGTCGATCGCGCCGGGGATCACGTACTTGCCGGCGGCGTCGATCACCTTGTCGGCGTGGACGTCGAGCGCCGAGCCGAGCAGCGCCACCTTGCCGTCGTCGATGAAGACGTCTCCGACGTAGTCGTCCGACGCCGTGATGATGCGTCCCCCCTTGAGCAACACCGTCATGACCGCTCCCTTTCTCGCTCAGTTCGTCTCGGAAGTATCACGTCGTCGCCGGCGCCGTGCCCCAGTTCGGGTCGCCGCAGATGCCAGTCTGTCACCTGCTGGAGGGCATGGGCCACGCGTAGCACCGTCCCCTCGCCGAGTCGCGGCCCCGCGACGCCGAGGCTTACCGGCATGCCCTCCACGAGGCCGGAGGGGACCGACAGCGCCGGCACGCCGAGACAGCTCCAGGGCGACTGGAAGGCCAGGAACGACAGCCTGTACGGCACCTGCTCGCCGTTCAGCTCGACCGTCTGCTCGCCGATCCTGGGAGGCAGGATCGGAAAGGCCGGCTGCAGAACAGCGTCGTAACGCTCGAAGACCCAGCGCACGGACTCGTAGAGCCAGCGCCGGGCGCGCTGGCCGGTGACGTACGCGGTCGCCGGCAGCAGCATTCCGGACAGCAGCCGCACACGCACGTCGGGGCCGTAGTCCCCCAGCTGCGAGCGCATGAGCGCCCGGTGCATCGTCGCCGCCTCGGGCAGCATCATCAGCTGCTGGACGATGTTCGCCTCCGTCAGGCGCGGCTCCCTGACCTCCTCGATCACGGCGCCTGCCTCCCGGAGCGCTTCGATCGCGTTCCGGCCCGCCGCCGCGATGTCCTCGCGGACGCCCGACTCGAAGCGCTCGGCAAGCACGGCGAGCCTGAGACCCCGTATGCCGCGGCCGAGCTCCGCCGCGTAGTCGGGCACCGGTGCGCTCACGGTCGTCGGGTCGGCCGGATCGTGCCCGGCGATCGCCCCGAGCAGAAGCGCGCAGTCCTCCGCCGACCGTGCGATTGGTCCGACGGTGTCGAATGTCTGCGAGACGGGAACCACACCGCGATTCGACACACGCCCGGTGGACGGCCGGATGCCGGTCGCGCCACACACCGCAGCGGGGATCCTGATCGATCCTGCGGTGTCGGTCCCCAGCGTGCCGGCCGCCAGATCCGCGCCGGCGACGCAGCCGCTGCCTCCGCTCGAGCCGCCGCAGATCCGGTCGAGATCCCACGGGTTGTGCGCTGCACCCGGCCATGGGCTCGTCGTCATCGCGCCGAACGCGAACTCGTGGGTGTTGACCTTCCCCAGGATCACGGCTCCCGCCGCGCGCAGGCGCGCCACGACCGTGCTGTCGGTGGTCGGGACGTTGGATCGGCCGTAGACAGCCGACCCCGCGGTCGTCGGCGCATCCGCGACGTCGATCACGTCCTTGATCCCGACGGGCACACCCCAGAGCGGACCACGGGCCTCCGGCGGGTCCTTCTCACGCGCAGCGGCCTCCACCCGAGCTTCCTCGGCGAGGACGGTGATGTAGGCGTTGAGATCGCCGTTCAGCCGCTCGATGCGGGCGAGATACCCGTCGACCGCCTCGGTCGGCGTGAGCTCGGCCGAGCGGAGACGCCGTGCCAGATCAGCGACGCTCAAGGTAGCCCCCCGAAAACCCCTGAAGCGCTCCCCGGAACGCGAGACGGGGAGATGACCCAGGGCGTCTCATGCTTGCCCCTCTGGCTCAGGAAGATAGAGCGCGGCGATGACCGCGTCCTCCGGAAGGCGCTGCTCGAGGTCGGCGAGCGCGGGAAGGATCGTGCTCAGGAAGGACCGCACGGCCTCCAGATCCTCGTCGGTCGGGTGCACGCCTTCGAGCGCGGCTCGCGCCCGGAGCAGGTCGACCGGGGGAGTAACGTCGTTAGACTGGGTGTCAGACATGCCGATCTACGAATACCGCTGCGAGAAGTGCTCCGAGGTGTACGAGGAGTATCTCTCAACGTCGACAAAGCCTGCGCCACCCTGTCCAAAATGCGGATCGGACAAGGCCGAACGGCTGCTCTCGAAGATCAACCTCGAGTGGCTGCCGAGCAACGTCGCGTGGGATCGAGTCGGCCGCAAATGGGACTGAGCCTGTAGCACTGGTGTTCGGGTGCGCCGGCACCCGGCAACCCAGAGACGGCACCCTCCGCTCTCCTCACGACTGGTGTGCGCCGGGCTCGTGAGTGCCTTTCCCTCGGTCGAGGGATGCCCACCCCCCATCTGGGGCATGCAGCTGCGAGCCTCCGCCGTACCGTCAGTACAGCAATGGAATGCGGCGAAGGAGCTGACATGCGGAAGGCACACGGCGGCACTACGGGAACGCGCGGCAACGCGCTGTGGGGCGGAAAGGGCGGTCGGCGCGGTCGGCTGCCGGTGTTCGTCACGTTCCTGATCGCGATGTTCGCTCTGGTCGCCGGAACTGCATCGCCGTCGCCGGCCGGCAAGGGCGGGCCGGAGGTCAACCGAGGGGTCGAAGGCCAGGCCTTCGTTCCTCCCGGGCTCCTCGCAGCCGCCCAAGGCTCGCCCGACGCGACGTTCAAGGTCATCGTCCAGGTCCGCTCCAACGGCAACACCGACGGTGCGAAGCTGCTCGAGAAGGCCATGAAGGACAGGCCCGGCAAGGCGAAGGGCCTCAAGCGGCGTTTCGCCGAACTTGGCACGATCGCGGCCGACGTCACCGGTGCGCAGCTCGTCAACCTCGCCGAGAGCCGGCGCGTCTTCTCGATCACCGAGGACGCCCCTGTTGCTTCGACGCATGCCAACGACCAGCAGTGGGTCGGCTCGACCGAGATTCTCGAGAACTCCACGAACCCCTGGACGACCACGAAATCCTTCCCCACGATCGCCATCGTCGACTCGGGAATCGAGAGCCGCACCGACTTCGGCAACCGGCTTCTCGCGAGCGCCACTTTCGTCTCCGCCGGCATCAACTCACCAGGCGACGGATACGGACACGGCACGCTCGTTGCAGGCATGGCCGCCGGCTCGACGAGCGGCAAGACGGGCGTCGCGCCCACCGCGAAGCTCGTCTCGCTCGACGTACTCGACGACAACGGGATGGGCCGGATCAGCGACGTGATCGCCGCTTGCGAGTGGATTCTCGCCAACAAGGCCCAATACAACATCCGTGTCGCCAACTTCTCGCTCAACGCGGGCGGCGGCGCGAGCGTGCTCTTCGACCCGCTGAACCATGCGGTCGAGAAGCTCTGGCTGAACGGTGTCGTCGTCGTCGCCTCGGCCGGGAACTACGGAACCGGATCGACACCGACCGGTGTCAAGTTCAGCCCTGCCAACGACCCCTTCGTGATCACCGTCGGCGCCAGCGACGTCAACGGCAACGACTGGAACGACGACGACTTCGCCGCGCCGTGGTCTGCCTGGGGGTACACGTACGACGGCTTCTTCAAGCCCGAGATCTCTGCACCGGGCCGCCGCATCACCTCCTCTGTTCCGGCCGGCTCGAAGCTCGCCGCCGAGTTCTCCGGGCGTAGGTCCGGCAGCAACTACATGTGGATGTCCGGCACTTCGTTCGCAGCGCCGATCGTGGCCGGCACAGCCGCGTACTTCCTGGCTCTGAACCCGAGCTGGACACCCGACCAGGTCAAGGGCGCGCTCATGCTCGACGCAGACGTTCCCGACGGATACAACGGTCGCGGCCCTCTCGGCGTCGGCGTGCTCGACGGGGACGGGAATGTCGGAACCACGAGCCCGCCGAATCCCAACCAGGCGCTCCACCAGTTCGTGACCACGGACGCGACAGGCAAGAAGGTGTTCAACGCAGCCAGCTGGTCGAGCGCGGCACGCGCCAGCGCGTCCTGGTCGAGCGCCTCCTGGTCGAGCGCCTCCTGGTCGAGCGCGTCCTGGTCGAGCGCCTCCTGGGCGAGCACATCGCAGGCCGACGCCTCCTGGGCGAGCGGTATCGGCGTCGAGTAGCGACCGCAGCGCGGACACCCGCACGCTCTGCCACGGCTCTTACCTCGCCCTTGCCGGGAGCGATGCGTAAGACTTGAGCCTCCACGACAGCACGACGGACGGAGGCGATGGAACATGAGGTTCGCGGACATCGGGGACGGCGTAACGTTGGCGTACGAGCTGACCGGGCCGGACGACGGCCCGATCGTGATCCAGTTCGGCGGCGGCCTGTTCGGGCGGTACAACTTCGGGCTCGTCAACGACGGCTTCCGCGAGAACGGCTACCGGCTGCTCTCCTTCGATGCACGGGGTTACGGGGCATCCACCTCGCCACGTGAGGACTACACCATCGAGATGTGGGCCGACGACGGCGCCAAGCTGCTCGACGCGCTCGGTCTCGGCCCCGTCTACGTGCACGGCACGTCGATGGGCGGGATGATCTGCATCGCCTTCACCGCCAAGTACCCCGACAAGGTCATCGCGGCCTGCGCCGACGTCGCCTTCGCCAAGCCGGACAAGTACCGGCAGACGGTGTTTCGCGTGTGGCGCCGCATGGCCGAGACGATGCCGTGGGACGAGTTCTCCGACCACGTGACCACCCAAGCGGTGGGCGCGAAGTTCATGGAGTCGCCCGAGGGGGCGAACATCTTCGAGATGGTGCGCGAGATCGTCGGCTACAACGACCCGTACACCGTGCGTCAGGCGTGCATCGCGATGGAGGAGATGGATCTCTCCCCTCTCGTCCCGCAGATCTCCCGCCCGCTCCTGATGACGAACGGCACGCACGACATCCTGTGCCCGCCCGACATGGCCCCCTCGGGCCTCGCCGCCCGCAAGATGGCGGAGCTGAACGCGAACATCACGCTCGTCGAGTTCCCCGACATCGGCCACGCCGACCTCGTCGAGTGCCCCGAGGATGCGGTCCGGATCGTGACCGAGTTCTTCCGGGATCATTCCCCGGGCGCGAGCCCCGCTTCAGCGGGGCTTCCGCGCTCCATGCACACGACGAACAAGCCCCGCTGAAGCGCCGCTCGGCCGGTTCCGGGCTCCGGCTCCGGGCGCCGCTCTGGGCGCTGGGCGGGGCTGCAGGCGAGGGTGGCGATCAGCCCACGAGTGCGCGCACCGCCTCCACGATCTGGGCAGAGCCGGGAATCGTCAGCAGCTCGAGATTCTTCTCATAGGGGATCGGGCGATGCGGCGCGGCCACCCGCACGGGAGGTGCGTCGAGGTCCCAGAAGCAGTGCTGCGAAACGCTGGCTGCGACCTCGGCGCCGAAGCCGCAGAAGGAGACCGCCTCGTGCGCCACCACCAGCCGCGTGGTCTTCGACACCGATGCGATGATCGCGTCGAGATCGAGCGGGTAGAGCGTTCGCGGATCGACGATCTCGATGCTGATCCCGTCGCGCTCGAGCTCGGAGGCCGCGCGCTCCGCCAGGGGCACGAGGCCGCCGAGGGCGACAACCGTCACATCGCTCCCCTCGCGTACGACCCGAGCTGTCCCGAGCGGGATCGCATACGGCTCCATCGGCACCGGCGCGGGCTCTGCGAAGAAGAGTTGCTTCTGCTCGAGGAAGATCACGGGGTTGTCGTCGCGAATGGCGGCGGTGAGCAGCCCCTTCGCGTCGTACGCGTTCGAGGGCATGACCACGACCAGGCCCGGCACGTGGCAGAACCACGCCTCGAGGCTCTGCGAGTGCTGCGCCGCGAGGCGAGCGCCGCCGCCGGCTGCTGCCCGTAGCACGAAGGGGATGCGCGGCGTGCCGCCCATCATGTAGCGCAACTTCGCCGCCTGGTTCACGACCTGATCCATCGCCACGGTCACGAAGTCGGAGAACTGCAGCTCGATCACCGGCCGCAATCCCGCCAGGGCAGCACCGACACCCGCGCCCGTGAAGCCGCTCTCGGAGATCGGCGTGTCGCGCACGCGGGCGGCGCCGAACTTCTCGTAGAGCCCCTCCGTGGCGCGGAAGACGCCGCCGACGCGACCCAGGTCCTCGCCCATGATGAAGACGCGCTCGTCGCGCTCCATCTCCTGGCGCAGCGCCTCGTTCACCGCCTGCATGAACGTGAGGTCGTGCGTCTCGCCGGACGGCTCCGGGTAGGACCTCTCGTGCGGGACGTAGACCGCCGCCTCCATGTCGGCCGGGTCGGCCGGGTCGTCGGCGCGGGCCCGCTCGACGGCCTCCTCCACCTCGGCGGCAGCCTCGTCGCGGACGCCCTGCATTCCCGCCTCGTCAAGCACGCCTGCGGTGCGGAGCGCCTCCTCGAAGCGCACGATGGGATCCTTCGCCTCCCACTCCTCGACGAGCTTCGGGTCGCGCGTGTCCGGGAGGTTCGCGCGCAGCGAGTGGAACGTGCGCCGGTAGGTCTTGGCCTCGATCAGGGAGGGCCCCTCGCCACGCCGGGCCGCCTCGACGCGACGCGCCGCCGCCTCGCGCACGGCGAGTACGTCGTTGCCGTCCACGATCTCCCACGGCATCCCGTAGCCCTCGCCGCGGGGAGCGATGTCCTCCACCGCGCGCGTCTCGCGCCAGCCGACGGAGAACGAGAACTGGTTGTTCTCGCACACGAACACCACCGGCAGGCGCCACGTGGCGGCGAGGTTGAGCGCCTCGTGCCCGGCGCCCTGGGCGGCGCCGCCGTCACCGAAGAAGACGACGGTCACTCGGTCCACCCCCTGCAGCGTCGAAGCGAGCGCAGAGCCGACCCCGATCGGCATCGGCGCGCCCACGATGCCGTTGCAGCCGAGGATGTTGAGGGAAAGATCGGCGATGTGCATGGAGCCGCCGAGCCCCTTGCAGAGCCCGGTGCGGCGCCCCATCAGCTCGGAGAACATCCCGTGCAGGTCGCCGCCCTTGGTGATCACGTGGCCGTGTGAGCGGTGGTGTCCGACCACGTAGTCGTCGGGTCGGAGCACGGCCCCGACGCCCACGGCGACAGCTTCCTGCCCCGCGCAGCTGTGCGCCGTACCGGTGATCTCGCCGGCCTTGAACAACTCCACCGCACGGTCCTCGAAGACACGGACCCGGACCATCTCCCTGTAGAGATCGACGAGCACGTCCGTCCCGGCGGTCATGTCGACGGTCGTGCTCATTCTCGCCCCCAGAGCCGGAGACGCGGCCGGCCGCTCCCCCGGCACGCAAGACGGCGCGCTGACACAGGGCATCTCATGCCGTCACCGGGCCGATCTCGACGTCACCGAACACCCCGGCCTCTGACAACTCCCGCACCTTCGCCTCCTCGTACCCACACATTCCTGTCAAGACCTCCCACGTATGCTCGCCGCGCCGCGGCCCTCGTACCGCCGGCCGCTCCAACGATTCGCCGTCGGCCGACAAGCGGAGCGGCGTGCGGATGGAGCGTACCGTGCCCAGCGCCGGATGCTCGTGCTCCACAACATCCTCGCGCGCGAGTGTCTGCGGGTCGACGAGCGCCTCCTCCACGGTCTTCACGTGTGAGGCGGGCACGCCGGCCGAGACGAGCGCCGTCACCCACTCGTCGACCGTGCGGCCGGCGAAAGTTGCCTCGAGGATCGGAAGCAGGGCGTCGCGATGCTCGTTCCGGGCCGCCATCGTGGCGAAACGCGGATCGTCGTTCAGCTCCGGCTGCCCGATCACCTCGCAGAGGGTCTCCCAGAACTTCTGCTTGGCAGCTCCCACCACGAACCACCCGTCCGAGGCCTGGAAGTTCTGAAAAGGCACGATCGTGGGGTGCGCCGAGCTGGCGCGGCGGGGCGGGACGTAACCGTGTGTCGCGGCCCACGGCCCGATGTACATGAGCTCGTGGAGCGCGGTCTCGAACAGGGAGACGTCGCAGTCGCAGCCGACACCGTCGCGTCGCGCCCGCCAGAGCCCCGCCAGCATCGCGATCGCCGACGCGTAGCCGCCCGAGAGATCCACGAGCGAGAGACCCGACTTCGTGGGCGGCCCGCCCGGCTCCCCTGTGAGGCTCTGCCACCCGGCGAGCCCCTGCATCATGTAGTCGTAACCGCCTTCGCTCGCGCGCGGGCCGGTCATGCCGAAGCCGGAGAGCGAGCAGCACACGACACGCGGGTTGACGTGCCGGAGCTGGTCGTACGTGAGACCGAGCTTGCGTGGCTGGTCACCGCGCAGGTTCGAGTAGACGCCGTCGCAGACCCGCACGATGTCGTGAAGCACAGCCTGCGCCTGCGGATGGCGCAGATCCAGCGAAACGCTCTTCTTGGCCCGGTTGAAGGTCTCGAAGAAGAGCGAGTCCTCGCCCTCCTGGAAGGGAGGCACATACCGCCCGACGTCGCCCTTGGAGCCTGGATCCTCGATCTTCACGATCTCGGCCCCCAGATCGGCGAGTTGCAGCGTGCCCCAGGGGCCGGCGCCGAACTGCTCGACCGAGACGATGCGCACATCTGCGAGCGGCAGGGTCACGCAAGCCGCCCAGAGGAGGTGGTGATGTCAGACATCGCCATCGACGCCAGTCTTGTCGGCACCCCTCCCCATGTCAACCGGGAAGCGCGAGCGCGGGTCGCCGATGCCTGTGGCGGGCCCATGGTGCCTGACTGGTGCCTGACTTCGATCAGGCACCGGTTGCAGGCGCACTAGCCGGACCTGGCACACTCCTAGGCCCAGGGCGAAGGAGGCCAGCCGTGTCCTACCGCAAGCGCCTGCCTCAGCTGGACGCGGGCATGTTCGTCACCGACGGCGGCATCGAGACGTCGTTGATCTTCCACCAGGGTCTGGAGCTCCCGTCGTTCGCCGCGTTCGTCCTGCTCGCGAACGACGAAGGGCGCAACGAGCTCCGCCGCTACTACCGCCCCTACCTGGAGATCGCCGCCGGCTCCAGATTCGGGCTGATCCTGGAGAGCCCGACGTGGCGCGCGAACCCGGACTGGGCCGGCGCTGTGGGCTACACGGCCGAGTCCCTCGTCGCGGCGAACCGGGCAGCGATCGGCCTGATGGAGGAATTGCGCGAGGAGGTTGCGGATCGCGTGCCCGCGGTCGTGATCAGCGGTTGCGTCGGCCCACAGGGCGACGGGTACTCGCCCGAGCGGATGCTCAGCGCCGACGAGGCCGAGGAGTACCATTCGACGCAGATCGAAGCGTTCGCACGCACCGCCGCCGACATGGTCTGCGCGATCACGATGACGTACGCGGCAGAGGCGACCGGGGTCACGCGCGCCGCGCGGGCTGCCGGCTTGCCGGCGGCAATCTCGTTCACGGTGGAGACCGACGGGCGCCTGCCGAGCGGTCAGCCGCTCGGTGAAGCGATCCAGGAAGTGGACGACGCAACCGCAGGCGGGCCCGCGTACTTCATGGTCAACTGCGCCCATCCGACCCACTTCGCCGGCGTGCTCGAAGCGGGGGCCGGATCCGCCTGGGCAAGCCGGGTCCGCGGACTGCGGGCCAACGCCTCCACGCTCAGCCACGCGGAGCTCGACGCGGCGGAGGAGCTGGACGAGGGTGACCCCGCCGATCTGGCCCGCCGCTACGCCGAGCTCCGGCGCTGGCTGCCGGAGCTCAACGTCCTCGGAGGCTGCTGCGGCACCGACCACCGCCACCTCACCGCCATCTGCGCGGAGTGGCGTTAGCGGCGCCGGTTTCCCAGGCCGGTCAGGCGTGCTGCAGCTCGTGGGCCGCGGCGCCGGCGAGCATCGCCTCCAGCATCTCCAGCTTCGGCGCGTTCGGCTTGCCGTACGCGAGGCGGCTCTGCGTGAGCCCGAGACCGAGGAAGAACTCGGCGAGCTTGTAGGTGAGGGGCCCCGGGTTGATCACCGGCACCGGGAGGTTCTCCCGCAGGTACGGCACAGCCTGGTGCATGGTGGTCGACCCCATGCAGATCACCTCGGCGCCGTCCTCGATGCATTGCAGGCCCGCGTCACGCAGCTTGGGAAACACGACCTCCTCTTTGCCACCGAGCAGGTTCTCCACGTCCGGGGGCGTGTTGATCGAGCGGATGGAGGCGCACTTGTCGGTGAGCCCCACCTCAGCGAGGCCCTTCTTGTACAGGCCGATCCAGGGGTCCCACTGGGTGAGCACCGAGAACCTGGAGCCCAGCATCAGCGCGGTCAGATAGGAGCAGCGGCCAGGGCCGATGACGGGGATATCGAGGATCGAGCGGAGCGGGTTGACGCCGCTGTCCGACATCGTGTCGATGCACACGGCGTCGTAGCCTTCGTCCTGGGCAGTCTTGCCGGCTTCGAACAGCGCGACGTCAGCTATCGCCCAATCGTGGTGAGAGTCGAAGAGCGCCGGGCCGGCCTTCACGCCCCGAAACTCGAACTTGACGCCAGGGCCAACCTCGACGTCGGTCATCTGAGCTTCGCGGTTGGCGATGCCCTCCTCCCCGAACGCGAACGGCACGATCACGAGCACGCGCTTCACGGCTGCCTCCTCCTTCGGATGTCTGACATCAGGTGCCGGGAGTCTACTCCCCACGCGCCGCGAACCAAGCCCCGTATCAAGCCCACCCTGAGTCCACGAGCCGCGACCAACCCCAGCCCGAGTCGACGAGCCGCGTCACAAGCCAAGCCCGAGTCGAAGAGCCGCGAACGAAGCCCAGCCCGAGTCGAAGAGCCGCGAACCAAGCCCAGCCCGAGTCGAAGAGCCGCGAACCAAGCCCAGCCCGAGTCGGAAGAGCCGCGAACGAAGCCCAGCCCGAGTCGAAGAGCCGCGAACGAAGCCCAGCCTGAGTCGAAGAGCCAGGGGTCTGTCCCCTCAATCGAGGCAGTCAGCCCCGGCGCGCATCCTCGGGGACTGACCCCGCTTTTCCGTTTTTCCGCTCTTCCGCTCTTCCGCGTCCTCGACGGACGGGTGTCAGTCCCCGTCAACGCGCGGCGAGCGACGACAGCATACGGTCCAGGGGACAGACCCCCTCGGGCTCTTCGGGCGGGTTGCAGGGGCTGGGACCGACCCCTGCAACCCGCCCTCAGAGACCGAGCGTCTGCGCGATCGTCGAGCGCTGCACCTCGTCCGAGCCGCCCGGCACGCGCAGGTTGCGGGCGATCAGGGCGATCTTGTTCACCGGGTTGTCCTTGAGCATGCCGGCGCCGCCGTGGAGTTGCACGGCTCGATCGGCGATTCGCGAGAAGGCCTCGTCGTTGGCGAGCTTGACCATGCAGATCTGGCGGATCTCGTGCTTGGGTCGCGGCATCTTCCACCAGGGGCCGGGTGTGTCGATCGCCCCGGCCACCGCCAGCGAGAGCGCCCGGGCGCCGAACCAGTCTGTGACCATGTCGGCCACCATCCACTGCAGCCCCTGGTTGACCGCGAGTGGCTTCCCGCCGACGATGCGGCCTTGCAACCGCTCCACCGAGCGCTCGATCAGGTAGCGCGCCCACCCCGCGCACATGCCACCTCGGCGCATGCGCGTCCAGTTGATCGAGGACATGGCGATCTCGAAGCCCTGGCCGCGCTCGCCGATCAGGTCGTCGTCCGTCAACTCGAGCCCGTCCAGCACGAACTCGCCCGTGATGCCGTCGTCCCACATCGTCTGGAAGAGCCGGCCGGTGCGGAACGCCTGGCCGCGATGCTCAGAGGTGAGGAACTGGAAGTAGCTGAAGCTGCGGCGGCCCTTGCCGGGATCGGTGACGCAGAGCACCTGCGCCACGTCCGCCTCGAAGGCATTCGTGATGAACGCCTTGTGCCCGTTCAGCACCCACCTGCCCCCACGCTTGCGCACCGCGCTCGTCGTGAAGTCGAAGAAGTTCGAGCCAGCGTGCGGCTCGGTCACGCCGTGCAAGCTCGTGGCCAGACCCTTCACCAGCGGGTCGACATACCGCTCGCGCTGATGCGGCCCGCACCAGATCAGCCGCGGGGTCGCCCCCTCCGACCAGGAGAGCAGGGCCGGGTTGAGCCCGACGCCATAGCCGTACACCTTCTCCTCGACGAAGACCATGTCGCGGCGGCCGAGGCCGCGGCCTCCGATCTCACGGGGTAGGTGGGCCGCGTAAACCCCTGCCTTGGCCGCGGCGCGCATGATCTCCCGCCGCGCCTGCCACAGCTCGGGATGCAGACGCCCGTCGCTGTCGAGGTAGCCGCGCGAGTCGGTGAGGCGGTGGGCAAGTGCCGCTTCGCGCGGCCGTACCTCTTCCTGGTAGAGCCGGTCGATCCGGGTCAGCAGGGTGGCGAGGTGCTTCGGCGCCGGGGCTTCTTCGAACATCGGTCCTCCGGATCAGGGTCGCAGGGTCTCGGCGATCAGCCGGCACTGGTCGAGGAAGTCGTCGCCGGCGGCACAGGGGTTGAAGCAGAAGTGGCGCACGCCCGCTTCGACGTAGCCCGCCACCTTCTCGCGGCACTCCTCGGGCGAGCCCACCACGCACAGCTTCTCGATGTGATGTGGCTCGAACTGCATGCCGTAGCGCGTGGAGAGATGCGCCCGGGCCTCCTCGCGGGCACCGGCGCCGTCCTCGCGCACGAGCGCGAAGAGCACGACCGCGGTCAGAAGCGCGGACGGGTCGCGGCCGGCGGCGGTCGCGAACGTCCTGACCTCCGCCAGCGACTCGGCATAGCGGCGCGGCGAGACCATGTAGGGCAGCCAGCCGTCGCCGAGCCGGCCCGCGCGCCGCAGCGCCCCGGGACGCATGCCCGCGACGAGGATGGGCGGACCACCCGGCTGAACCGCTCGGGGCGCGATCTCGATGCCGTCGAACGCGTAGAACGCCCCCTCGTGCCGCGCCGGCGGCGGCCCGAAGAGGGCGCGGAGCGCGCCGATCGCCTCGTCGGCGCGGGCCCCGCGCTCGCCGATCGGCACGCCCGCGGCCTCGAAGTCCTTCTCGCCCTCGCCCCCTACACCGACGCCCAGCAGCACGCGCCCGCCCGAGAGGAAGTCGAGCGATGCCATCTGCTTCGCCACCAGGCTCGGGTGGCGCAAGGGGAGCAACACCACGCCGGCGCCCAGCGTGATCCTGCTCGTCCAGGCCGCGAACGCGCTGAGCGCGACGCCGAGGTCGAGGATCGGGTTGTGGAAGGAGAGGTGCTCTCCAGCCCACAGCGAGTCGAGACCGACCTCCTCCGTGAGCTCCGCCACCGCCCGGAAGCGTCCCGGGTCGGGGATGCCGTCCGTCAGCTGCCCGCTGCCCTGGATGCCGAAGGCGACCGTCACGACACCTCCAGCGGCCGCGGCCGCGGGTGGCCGGCCGGTGCGCACACGGGTGAGGGTCGCGAACCGGCAAAGACGGCACGGTCGGCGGCGTTGAGCAGGAGCGGCATCACGTCGGTGCCGGTGAGGTGGCCCAGCATCCCCTCGGCGCAGGTGAGCTCGCCGAACGCGGCGACGCGGTCGGCGCGCACGCCAGGGCCGTGCAGCACGAAGGGCACGGGGTCGCCGCTGTGGATCAACTCGGGCGCACACGGCGTCGCGTGATCGCCGGTGACACAGACCACGACGTCGGCGAACGATGGTTCCCGCAGTGCCGCCAGTATGGGATCGAGCAGCTCGATCATCGCCACGCGCCGTGCGGGATCCTTGGTGTGCCCCGCCTCGTCCACGGCCTTCGTGTGCACCCAGGCGAAGGTGGCCTCCCCCGCCAGGACAGCGGCCGCCGCCTCCAGCCTCGCGCCGAGATCGGCGGCGACGTCGCCCGTGTCCGGCACGGGCAGCGGCTCGAGCCCGACCGTCTCGGCGAGCCCGACGAGGAACGGCGAGCCTGCCACGAGTGCGCCGGCCAGCCCGTGCCGCTCCGCAAACGATGCTGTCGGCCGCACCCTTCCCCACCACTTCGTGGTCACGACGCGGCCCTCGCCGAGCGTGCCGCGGGTCCAACGCCCGAGCGCGGCGGCCATCGCCGTGGCCTCCGGCCGGCAGGGCAGCGGCTCCAGCAGCGGATCGCGCTCGCGGAAGAACGGATCGGTGTCGGTGACGCCGTCCTCGGCCCCCGGGCCGGCCACCTCGAGCACCGCCTCGCCGCCCCCCACCGGGAACGGCGTGAAGCTCAGGCCGTCGACCGCGACGGGTCGGCGCAACGGGTGCTCGGGAGGCAACTCGGGGTCGCGGTCGCGGCCGGTCACGAGGCAACGGCCCGCCTCCACCGACACGGTACGGAGGGCTGCGTAGCCGTAGACGGCGTCGGCTCGGAGCTCGAGTCCGTGGCCCCGAGCCTCCAGCACTGCCCGGCCCGGGAACTCCTCGGGCAGCATGCCGAGCATCGCCCAGTGTGCGAGCTCGCTGGCGGGCACGCGGCCGCGGCCGAGCGGCCACAGCAGGCCGCAGGACCCGTCGCGGCAGAGCGCGTCGAGCACCGGCGTTCGCGCCACCTCGTTCGAGGTTCCCCCACCGAGCTCCGGATAGGCCCGGTCGCCGAGCCCGTCAAGCAGAACGACGCAGAGCTTCCGCATCGATCACCTCCGCCACCACCGGCGGGACGAGGCTCCGCCAATCCCCACCGGAGCGCAGCCGCGCCCGCACCTCGTGGCCCGAGACCTGCTTGCCTGCCGGCGCCGCCAACTCCTCGACGGCGTAGCCGGCGCCGCGCAGCCGCGAGGCCTTCTCCCGCCCCCAGTCGTCGAAGACGCGCAGGAAGTGCGTGGCCTCGGGCGGGGCGTAGCTACTCCACAGCGCCGGGTCGCTGATCGGGAACGGAACCACCGGCGCATCCTCGAGCCCCTCCGTGGAGAGGACGCCACGCACCATGCGATAGCGCTCGAGGTAGCCCCACGGGTTGGCCTCGTCAGACGAGCGGTGCACGTCGGCCACCTCCACGCGGGTCAGCGACCGGTCGGGGTTGGTGATTCCCACGACGATCGCCTCGCAGCGCTCCGCGCTCCGGCGCAGGTACTCCAGGTGCCCATTGTGGAACGGCTGGAAGCGGCCGTGGATCATGCCCACCGGCACCCGCGACCCCGTCAGCGCCGCTCCTTCCAGGCTTTCTCGTAGTAGGGGACGAGAAACTCCAGGTGGCTCGTCATCTCGGCCGCAGCCGCGTCCTCGTCGGCAGCGTCGATCGCCTCGGTGATCCTCACGTGCTGTGTGTGGATGCTGGCATGGAAGCGGCGCCCAAGCAGCGAGCGCGAAAGCGCCGTTTGCAAAGCAGAGAACAGTGGTTGCGCCGCGATGTAGAGCAGGCGGTTGCCGCAGCTCTCGATGAGGCTGGTGTGAAACTCGGAGTTCTGAGCGAACTCGCTCTGGGTGTCCAGATCGACGCCGTCTTGAGGGATCGAGGCCCGCAGGCGGGCGATGTCGTCGTGCCGCCGCCGTCGGGCGGCAAGCCGTGCCGCCGGCACCTCGAGCAGCATCCGTGCCTCCATCAGCTCGTCGAGCGTGAGGTCGCGTGCATCTGTGAGCAGGGAGATGTTGGCGCTCAGGAACTCCGAGATGTGGTCCACCGTGGGCAGGGTCACGTAGGAACCCCCGCCCGCGCCCTTTGCCGTGCGGATCAGGTTCTGCGCGGCCAGCAGGCGCAGCGCCTCGCGCACCGTGGCCCGGCTCACTCCGAACTCGGTCGCCAGCACGGTTTCGTTCGGGAGCCGTTCACCGCGCTCCAGAGTGCCGCCGATGATCAGGTCGCGAAGCTGGTCGGCGACCTGCTCGTAGCTCTTGCGGACGCGGCGCACGGGCATCGCCGCCGGCCGCTCGACGGGTCGCAGATGCACGCCGAGCGGTGGCGACACAGCCTTCTCGGCGGCCTTCACGATCTTCTCCGGCCGCCCACTCATCACTCGAAGCCGAACTGGCGGTTACCCGCGATCGAGACGACCTTGTTCTCGATCGGCAGGCGGCCCTCGAAGTAGCTCGTCAGCGACTTTACGGGCGCGTTCGCCCGCAGCTCCGCACGCAGCGCTTCGGTGGCGGTGACATCGATCTCCAGCGTCCGCTCGTCGGCGAACACCACGCCGTAGGCTTCCCGGGCCAGCTGGACGGACGTGAAGTCGTCCAGCACGTCCTCCCGCACGGCCTCGGCAGGCCGGTCGAGCGGGTCGCCGTACCCCGCGGCGTTCGGCTCTCGGAACTCGATGAACTCCCCGGCGGCGAACGGCACGCCGGTCACCTTGGCGGGCAGGATCTCCTCCCTCGTCGTGTCGGGGTTCTTACGGCACGAGGCTACGAGACCGTCCCAGCCGCCGAAGATCCCGCGCGGTGGGTCGTATTGCCGGTCGCCCTCGCACGAGTACACCCCGTCGACCATGAAGCGGTTGCGGCGCACGATGCCGATACCGCCCCGCCAGCGACCGGGTGCCGCAGGCTCGGGCCTCAGCTCGTACTGGTCACACCGGATCGGGAAACGCATGTCGAGCTCCTCGATCGGGTTGTTCCGTGTGTTCGCCATGAGGTTGTCGACCGAATCCATCGCGTCCTTGCCGTATCGGCCACCGTACGATCCCTCGTTGACCTCGAGGTAGAGCCAGTACTCGCCCATCTCCTCCGAGAAGCCCGAGTACGCGCAGAAGTGCAGGCCGGCGGAGTTCCCCGCGGTCACGCCTTCGGGCAGCGCGTCGGCCAGTGCGAGGATGGTGTTGTCGACCACGCGCTGCACCTGGCAGAACCGCGAGAAGCAGGCGCGCGGGAACGTCGGGTTGTAGATCGTGCCCTTCGGCGCGATCACCTTCACCGGCCGGAAGACCCCGTCGTTCTGGGGGACGTGCTCCGGGAAGGTGACCTCGTCGAGCAGGATCGTGCGCACCGCGTAGTACGCGCCGACGAGCAGCGAGCCCTCGTACGGGACGTTGTAGCCGGTCGGCACCTCGGGGTTGGAGCCGGTGAGGTCGATCGTGATCTCGTCGCCCTCCACGATCACCTTCGTCTCCACCCGCAGTGGCACGCCGCGGTTTCGGGCGTCATCGTCGAGCCACCCGGTGGGCGCCGTGTACACGCCGTCCGGCAGCTTGCGGATCTGCTCGCGCAGCATGCGCTCCGAGTAATCCATCCAGTCGTAGGCGGCGCTCATCACGGTCTCCACCCCGTAGCGCTGGACGAGCCGCAGGAAGCGGTCGCGCCCGAGCTGGCACGCGGCCATCATCGCGTTCATGTCCCCGCGGTTCATGGTCTCGGTGCGGACGTTGTCGAAGACCATCTTGTCGAGGTCCTCGTTCAGCTCGCCCGCCCGGTACCAGCGCAGGCCGTCGTAGATCTTGGCCTCGGCATACATGTCGAAGCAGTCGGCGTTGATGCCCGGGAACGAGCCGCCCACGTCGAGCACATGCGCAGTGGTCGCCGCGAAGCCGAGGTGCTCGCCCTCGTGGAAGATCGGCACCGCAACCGCGATGTCGGGGCTGTGCGAGGCGCCGTAGTAGGGATGGTTGTGGATGATCACGTCCCCGTCCTCGACCTTGCCTTCGAGGTGGCGCATGAAGCCGCGGATGTACCAGGGCAACGAGCCGATGTGCATCGGCGTCGAGTCCGACTCGCACAACTCGCGCCCCTCGACGTCGAAGATGCCCGCGCCGAGGTCCTCGGACTCGCGAATGATCGAGGAGTACGACATGCGGAACAGCACGCCGGCCATCTCCTTCGCGATCGCGTGGAAGCCGCCGCCGAGCACGCGCAGGGTGATTGGGTCGACCTCGACGCGCTCTCTTGTCGGAGGCCCAGGATGCTTGCCGAGCTCGTAGTCGAGAACAGACATCCCTACGCCTCCTTCGTTGCTGTCGCCCCGGCCAGTGCCCGCGCTTCAGCGGAGGCCCCGATCTCGAGGATGATGTTGCCGTAACGATCGACGTGAGCCTCGATGCCCGGCGGGATCACGGTGGTCGTGTCGTACTGGTTGACGATCGCCGGCCCGGTGATGCGGTTCCCGGCCTTGAGAGCTGCCCGGTCGTAGTAGCTGGTCGGGACCTGCTGCAGCGAGCCGTCGATCCGGAACCACGCCTCGCCCTGCCGGCGCAGCGCCGCCTCGGGCGAGGCGTCGCCAGGCTCGATCTCGGGAGCTACCAGCTCGGGCATGAGCCCGATGCCGCGCACGCGGATGTTCGGGATCTCGATGTCCTGATCCTCGAACCGCCGTGAGTACTCGCGCTGGTGGATGTCGTGGAAGTCGGCGCGGATCCTCTCGCTCCACTGGGAGTCGATCTGCCCGCTCGGCGCGTCCACACGCAGCTCGTAGCCCTGCCCGAGATAGCGGCAGTCGGCGATCCGCTGGATCACGCGCTTCTCCGGGGGCACCCCGTCTTCCTCGAGCTGCTTGACCGCGAGCTCCTCGAGCTCCTCAAAGCGTCTTTGCAGCGCCGGCGCGTCGAGCGTGGCGAGCCGCTGGTAGGTCGTGGCCACGTACTCGTAGACCATGTCCGTGGCCAGCAGTCCCATCGCCGCGGCGATCCCGGGGTGCGGCGGGACGAGCACCCAGGGCGTTCCCACTTCGATCGCGATCTGCGCCGCCCACAAGGGGCCTGCTCCGCCTTCGGCCACGAGGGCGAAGTCCCGCGGGTCGAAGCCCTTGCGCACCGAGTTCTCCTCGATCGACTGCACCATGGAGTGCGAGAGGATCTGCACCGCGCCCATCGACGCCTCTTCCACGCTCATCCCGAGCGCACTCGCCGGGCCGTCCTCGAAGGCCTTACGTGCAAGGTCGGCACGCAGTGCCATGCCGCCGCCGAGGAAGTCCTCCGGGGAGAGCCAGCCGAGATTGACCATCGCGTCGGTGGCGGTCGCTTCGGTGCCTCCGCGGGCGTACGCTGCCGGTCCGGGCACGGCGCCCGCCGAGCGCGGCCCGACGCGGAAGATGCCGCCCGTGTCGACGTAGGCGATCGAGCCGCCGCCGGCTCCGATCGTGTCGACGTCGACCATCGGGATCATCGCCTGATACGGCCCGACCTTCGTGTCCAGCAGGTGCTTCATGCGCAGCCGGCCGTCCTGGGCCAGGCCGATGTCGGCGGAGGTACCGCCGACGTCGAGCGTGATCACGTTGTGGTACCCGGCCTGGCGGCCCGCCCAGATGCCGCCCACGACGCCGGCCACCGGACCTGACATGAGCAGGTTCACCGGCCGCTCGACCGCCGCCTCGGCTGTCGCCACGCCCGAAGCCGAGGTCATCAGGTGCAGCCCCGTCTTCACGCCGAGCTGGGTCAGCTCGTCCTGCAGCCGCGCGACGTAGGTCGCCACCTTCGGGCCGACATAGGCGTTGAGCCCGACGGTGGAGAACCGCTCGTACTCGCGGTACTGCGGGAGCACCTCTGAGGAGACGGAGAGAAAGGCCTCGGGAAACTCCTCGCGCACGATCTCCGCCACCCGCTTCTCGTGCGCGTCGTTCAGGAAGGAGAAGAGGAAGCAGACGGCGACCGCTTCCACCCCGTCCTGCTTCAGCTTGCGCACCTGCTCGCGGGCTTTCTCCTCGTCCAGCGGCACGAGCACCGAGCCGTCCCGCGTGATCCGCTCGGGCACCGTCAGCCGGTAGCGGCGGCGCACCACGGGGTACGCCTGCCAGGGGAGGTCCTGGTAGTTCGAGAAGTTGAGCGGCTTCTTGTGGCGCGCGATGTGGAGGATGTCGCGGTAGCCCTCGGTGGTGATCATCCCGACGGTCGCGCCGTTGTGCTCGATCACGATGTTGGTGGCGATCGTCGTCCCGTGGAACACCTGGTCGAGGTCACCGGGATCGGCGCCGGCCGCTCCCGTCACCTGCGTGATCCCGTCGATCGTTCCGCGCGACGGGTCGTCGGGCGTGGTCGGGAGCTTGTGCACCCTGACCACTCCGGCCTCGTCGTCGACGTAGATGAGGTCGGTGAACGTGCCGCCGACGTCCACACCGACGCGCCTCACGACGCGCCGCCCGGGGTGATCACGATCTTGCCGAAAAAGTCGCGGCTCTCCATCAGCTCCATGGCCTCCTTCGCCTGCTCGAGCGGGAAGGTCGCCGCCACGAGTGGAGTGATCTTCCCACGTGCAAGCAGGTCGAGACAACGAAGTACCTCGTCCCGCGTGTAGACGAACGACCCGATCACGGAGATCTGCCGTCGGAAGAAGGGGATGATGTCGAAGTCGACGACCTCGCCCGCGTGGGCGCCGCAGGTCACGAGCCGCCCGTCCTTGCGCAGCGAGTCGAGTCCCCACTGGAAGGCGTCGCCACCGACGTGCTCGTACGTCAGGTCGACCCCGACGCCGCCGGTGATCTTCATCACCTCGTCGACGACGTTCGCCTTGGTGTAGTTGATCCCGTGGTCCATGCCGAGCTCGGCCGCCTTGGCGAGCTTGTCGTCGCGACTCGAGGTGCCGATCACGAAGGCGCCCGCGTTGTGCGCAAGCTGGACCGCCGCGGAGCCGATTCCGCTCCCGACCGAGTTGACGAGCACGCGATCACCGGGCTTGAGCTGCCCGCGGGTGAAAAGCATGTGCCACGAGGTGCCGAACGCGACCTGGATCGCCGCCGCCTGCGCGTCGTCCACTCCCACCGGAACCCGCAGCAGTTGCGTCGCCGGGCAGGAGAGCCGCTCTGCGTATCCGCCTCCGGTCGAGAAGCTGATGAAGCCTGGCGTCAGGCACAGCGATTCACGACCGGTGGTGCAGTACGCGCAAAGCCCGCAGGTGCCCATGATGTACGGCATCACGCGGTCGCCGACGCTCCAGCCGTCGACGCCGTCGCCCAGCGCCGAGATCGTGCCGACAACCTCGAGACCCAGGACGTGGGGTGGTTGGACGGGAAAGCGGGAGATGCCCTCGCGGACGTCGACGTCGAGGTGGTTGAGGGCGCAGGCTGCAACGTCGATCACGACCTCGCCCGGGCCTGCCACGGGGTCGGGAACGTCCTCGATGCGGAGGACGTCCGACCCTCCGAACTCATGGAACACCGCTGCCTTCACTCCAGAACTCCCTCCAGTCGAAGTGCTGGGGGACAGTCCCCGGCGGGGACTGTCCCCCTTGATGTCTCACGCTGCCGTCAACTTGAATAGTCTTTATGTCTGACATTCGCGACGCTGTCAACCCGATGCCGACACTCGACACCGCACGCTCGTTTCTCTTTGCTCCCGGCTCCGACGAGGAGAAGCTCCGGAAGGCCCTCGCGACCGTGGCCGATGCCGTGATCGCCGACCTCGAAGACGCCGTCCACGCCGAGCGGAAGACCGAAGCGCGCATCACCGTGACCCGAGTGTTCGGTTCGTGCGCGGACGGTGGCCCACTCCGTCTCGTGCGTATCAACGGCGCCGGAACGGAGTGGTTCGCCGACGACCTCGCGCTCCTCCACGAGCTTCCCCTCGACGGGTTCGTGCTGCCGAAGGCCGACCCGGACGCGCTGGGCGCCGCCTCGGCCGCACCGTTGCCGGTGATCGCCATCGTCGAGACGGCGGTTGGTCTGCAGGCCTCTGGAGAGACCGCACGCCGCCAGGGGGTGGCCGGGCTCGTTCTGGGCGCGGTCGACCTCGGCCTCGACCTCGGCCTGGAGCCGCTGCCGGGCGGCGAGCACCTTCTTTTCGCACGTTCCAAGCTGGCGATGGACTCCGTGGCGGCGGGGTTGCGAGGCCCGATCGACCAGGTGTGGGTCGACACGCGGGACAGCGAGGGGTTGAAGGCCGACGCCTTTCGGGCGCGAGCGCTCGGTTTCCGCGGCAAGGCGTGCATCCACCCGGCGCAGGTCGAGCCGATCAACAGCGTCTTCCGTCCGAGCGAGCGCGAGCTGGAGCAGGCGCAGCGGGTGGTGGCGGCCTACGACGCGGCGGAGGCCGATGGGCGGGGCGCGGTGGCGCTGGACGGAGAGCTGATCGACTATCCGATCGTGAAACGCGCGCGGCAGCTGCTGGCCGCGGCCGAAAGGAGCGATGGTGGCTGAGCGAGCGGCAGCGCCGAAGGAATGGCGCGGACGGTTCTACGAGGACTTCGATGCCGGCGACGTGTTCCGCAGCCGGCTGGGGCGAACCGTGACCCAGACCGACAACATCTGGTTCACGATGCTGACCCTGAACACGAACCAGATGCACTTCAACGTGCCCTACACCGAGCGCACCCGGTTCGGCAAGCCGCTCGTCAACTC
>JBJXGY010000129.1:0-10124 GCA_046160185.1 Gaiella sp.
GTGAGCTCGAGCCGGTAGCTCGCGCGACCGCCGGCGGTCAGCTGTACGCGCACGCCGTACCAGCCGGCGAGCGGAGCCGACCCGGACGTGAAGTCGTGCTCGCGCCTCGATCTCGAGCGGGCGAGGATCAGCGCAGGTCTCTTGTGCAGGTCGGCCAGTGACGACACGGCGGGAGTGAGGACGGCGACGGACGTGGCATTCGAGCTCGTCAGCTGGACGCCGAGCCGGTCGCCCTTGCGCAGGCGCACGGCGTACACGTCGTTGCGATCGTCGTAGCGGTCGAGTGTGGCCTCGATCGGACCGAGGCCGGAGAGCCGGCGAGCTCCGGCGCCCGCGTCGTCGTTCGGCTCCAGGGTGTCGGGAGGCGGTGCGGCGATCGCGCCGGCAAGCGCTGCCGCTCCGTCCAGGCGTCCGTAGCCGCTCGGTGCGTCATGACCGGCCGCGCAGCGCCGGCACGCCCCCTCGGGGCCGAGATCCCGAGCTGCTCGCACGAGCACCGCGATCGCCTGGTCCGCAGTGAGCGTCGGCGCCACTGCCAGCAGGTTCGCCACCGCAGCCGTGACCTGGGGGGCGGCAAACGACGTTCCGGACACGTCCTCGAACTCGGGGGTCGCGCACAACGTGTACCCCTGCTCCTCGCACGCCGGCCGCTTGGCCGTGAGCGAGCGGGGGAAGGTCGAGACGATGTCGACCCCGGGCGCGACGATGTCGGTGAGCACCGCATCCTGGTTGGAGTACGGCGGCACGCCACCCTTTCGCGTCAGCGCACCGACGCCGAGCACATGCGGCAGCGCAGCCGGATAGCTCGCGTAGGGCCATGGCTGGCGCGGTGCGTCGTCGCCGTTCCCGACGGCGGCGACCACGACGACGCCCTTCGAGACCGCGTAGCGGATGGCGTCGGCCTCGATCTGCGAGTACGTGTCCCGGGAGGCATCGGTCGGGTCACGCAGCCCGCCGAAGCTCATGTTGATCACCTGCGCGCCGCGATCGACGGCCCAGCGGATCGCCTTCGCCTCGGCCCTCAGCGGGATCGTCAGCCCGTTCGTGACGACCCGGGCCACCAGCAGCTCGGCCGACGGCGCGAGGCCGACGATGCCGATCCCGTTGTCGATCCCGGCGGCGATCAGCCCCGCCACGATGGTGCCGTGACCCGTACGGTCGGCCGCGGAGCCACCCACGAAGCTGCGGGCCTCGATCACGCGCCCCGCGAGGTCGGGGTGTCCGAGGTCGACACCAGAGTCGATGATCGCCACGCGGACGCGCGGCAGCGTCGGCGGTGACGCCCAGGCGGCCAGCACGCGCCCAGCGGGCACGTACCACTGCAGGGGCAAGAGAGGATCGTTGGCGGCGAACTCCGGATCGGCCACCGACGCAGCCGGTCTCCCCGTCCGCTCCGCCGACGTCACGGAAGCCGGCAGGCGGTCGCCGTTCGTCGCCCCAGCCCGGCTACCGACAAGGGCGGCGGCCAACGCGCACGCAAGCCCGACCGCCAGCCTGCCGGTCACGGCGTGGCGCCATCCTCGACGGTCACGGTCACGGAGGGGCCTGACACGCCCGATCCGCTGATGCGGTAGACAGAGGTCGACGGCGGCTTGACGACCACCGTGAAGGTGCCGTCCACCTGCAACGCCAGCTTGGGCGCCGGCACCCACGACCCGGCCTGGGTCTGCCGCTCGAGCCTCGGTTCGGCAACGTCGCGACCGGTGCCGCTCAGCTGCACCTTCGCTCGCGCCGGAACCCTGGCCGGCAGGCTCGGATCGGGGGCCAGATGGAGCATCCCGACCCGGAAGGAGAGCGACTTCAGGGAGAGCAGCGCGCGCACGTCGACCACCTTGACCTCACGCGTGGACCCCTTCGCGTCGGTGAGGCTGAGCGCCGTGGGCCGCCCGTCGGCGCCAAGCGCGGCACGCACGTCCACGACGGTGCCGGGCAGCGAGAACGCCTTCGCCAGCGCCTTGCCGGTGAGGACACGCGTCTCCCAGAGATGGTGGGGTGAGGCTTCGTCCCACGGGTCGGGACCCCCCTCGAGGTAGGGCAGGTCGAGCCCGAACACATCGGCGGCGCTTCGCGTCCGGCCGCCCGACGACGAGTGGTAGAAGGTCGCAGCCGGGGACCCGTCGTACGTGAGGATGCGCCCGGCCGTCTCCTTGACCGCGCGTGTGGACTCGGGTGCCTCTGCGGGCACACCGCCGTACACCTGGCTGCGCCAGTCGGCGTGGAGGTCGAACGGCTTGTCCGCGACCAGCCCCCTGACGGCATACGTGCGGGCCGCCACGGCCTGCGCCTTCAGCGCCTCCAGCGGCCAGCCCCTCGGCATCTCACCGGGTACCACGCCGAGCAGGTAGGACTCCAGCCGCACGTTGTTGACAGCCAGCAACCGCTTGCCGTCGGTGGAGATCGTGAACGTGCCACGGTACGGGATGCCGTCGAGCGTGAGCTGCGACCCCGTCTCCGGCGTGATCGTGAGCGGCGGCGTGAACAACGCCTCGCCCTTGGCAGGACGGAGCTTCAGCGCAGGGCCGAGATCGAGCGTTCCAGGCTCGAACCGCGCGGTGATCCCGTCGGCGTCCGTGACCGTGTACGCGGCGGGCGCGGCCACCTCTATCCGGGACGCTCCGTCCCGCAGCAGCACGCGCACGATCTTCCGCGAGCCACGATCCAGAGTGGTGCCGGGGTAGTAGGCGGCGAGAATCTGCTCGAACGTGCGGCCCGCCTTCGCCTGGCCGTAGGCGCCCCACTGGCTCATGCCCACGCCGTGCCCCCAGCCGCCGCCCGTGAGCACGAACACCGGCGCAGGTGCCTTCGCGGTGGCTGCCGCCCCCGCCCCGGTGGCGCAGAGCAGGAGGAGGGCGCCGGTAACGGCGAGCTGACGGGGACGTGTAAGCATGCGCATGACGGGTGAGACGCCAAACATCAATCGGCTGATTGTCGTCAGGTGTTGAGCCGGGTCGCGTACTGGCGGTCGTAATAGTCGCGAAAGCTGCCGGACGACTTGATCGGCTCCCACCAGTCCCGCCGGTCGCGATACCAGCCGGCCGTGCGGTCGAAGCCCTCGTCGAAACCGACGACGGGCTCCCAGCCCAGCTCGCCGGCGATCTTCGAGGAGTCGAGGGCATACCGGCGGTCGTGGCCCGAACGATCCTCGACGTGGCGCAGCAGCGACGCGTCCGCCCCCGTCGCCTCGAGCACCCGGCGGCCCATCTCGATGTTCTCGCGCTCGTCGCCGCCGCCGATGTTGTACGCCTCGCCCGCGCGCCCCCGGCGCAGGACGGTCTCGATACCGGCGCAATGGTCCTCCACGAACAGCCAGTCGCGCACCTGGCGACCATCGCCGTACAACGGGAGCGGCAGGCCCTCGAGCGCGTTGGTGAGGAAGAGCGGGAGCAGCTTCTCCGGGTACTGATTGGGTCCGTAGGTGTTCGAGCCGCGCGTGATCGCCGCGTCGACGCCGTAGGTGCGCACTGCGGCAAGCACCTGCAGGTCTCCGCCCGCCTTGGCGGCGCTGTACGGGTTGGAAGGGCGCAGCTGGTCGGTCTCACGCGCGAAGCCGCCCACCTCGAAGTCGCCGTACACCTCGTCGGTGGAGACGTGGACAAGGCGCGCGTCGTTGTCGCGAGCCCAGGCGAGCAGGACCTGTGGGCCGACGATGTTCGTCTCCACGAGATCGCGCGAGCTGAGGATGGAGCGATCGACGTGTGTCTCCGCAGCGAAGTTGACGATCGCCTCGCACCCGTCCGCGGCCTCGGCGACCGCTGATTCGTCCGCGATGTCGCCGCGCAGGAACTCGTGGTCGACACCGTCGAGATTGGCCGGGTTTCCGGCGTACGTGAGCTTGTCGAGGACGACCACGCTCTCGCCCGCTGACACCATCCGCCGCACGAAGTGCGAGCCGATGAAGCCTGCGCCGCCGGTGACGAGAATGCGCATGATGGAACCGTAGCCAGTATCCCGCCGAACCGGAAGCGCCTCCCCGGCGAAGCACTGGTGTGGCTGCCTACCGCTTCGTCGACACCTGGTTCGTTCCCACCGACCCTGGCACCGTGTATGCCCTCCTCTCCTGCCCGCGCGAGTACCCACGCTGGTGGGGCGAAGCGTTTCTCGAGGGAGAGGGCGACGCAGGGCCGGCGGTACCCGGAAAGCAGGCACGCCTGCTCACCCGTGGCCGCCTGCCCTACACGCTGCGCTGGACGCTGACCTGCGTCGAGGCCGTCGAGCCTTCCCGGCTCGTTTCGCGCATCACGGGCGACTTCGAAGGTGAGGGCATCTGGACGATCGCGCCGGTCGAGGGTGGTACCCGCGTCGTGCTCGAATGGAACGTGGACGTGCGAAAGCCGCTCGTACGGCGGCTGACCCCGATGCTCCGGCCGCTGTTCCGCTGGAACCACCGTTGGGCCATGCGACACGGGGAGCGGAATATCCGCGAGCTGACCGCGCCTCTGGTTGCCGCGATCAGAGCTGCATGAGGGCGAGGCAGTCGCGCAGACCGTCCCGCCAGTGTGGGAGGAGCGGGGCGCCGGGCCGCTCGGAGCGCAGGACCGAGTAGGCCGGCCGCGGTGCGAGCCGCCCGATCTCGTCGGACGTGATTCGCCGGACCCGGCACGAGAGGCAGGCCTCCTCGAAAATCGCCTCCGCGAAGTCGGCCCAGGTGCAGTCCCCTCCCGCCGCGAGGTGCCAGACACCGAAGGGCAGGGCGCCGTCGACCAGCTCACGCGTGGCCGCGGCGAGATGGCCGACGAACGTGGGGCAGCCGCGCTGATCGTCCACCACGGCGACCTCGTCCCGCTCCCCACCGAGGCGGAGCATCGTCCGCAGGAAGTTGTGCCCGGTGGGGCCGAACAGCCATGAGGTGCGGACGACCCACGCCCGATCGCCCGCAGCAGCCTCCCCGCCCAGCTTCGTCCGCCCGTAGACCGAGATCGGGTTCGGGGAGTCGCTCTCGAGGTACGGCTGCCGTTTCGTGCCGTCGAAGACGTAATCCGTCGAGTAGACGACGAGTGGCCCGCCGAGCGACGCGGCGTTCGCCGTGCCGCCGATGTTGACGGAGGCGGCACCCTGCGGATCGGACTCGGCGCCGTCGACGTCCGTCCACGCGGCCGCGTGCAGTACGAGGTCGAGCTCTCCGAGACCGGGCGGCGGGGGAAAGGAGACGTCCCATTCACCACGTCCGAGCGCCACGACGTCCTCGTCCCCGAACTCGGTCACGAGCGCGCGGCCGAGCTGGCCGCGGGCGCCCGTTACGAGCAGGCGGCGGCGTCGCGGGCCGAGACGATCGGGGTCGCTGCGCTCCACAGGTGCCTCACGCGGTCGTCGTGCCAGCAGATCGCCAACTCGTCCGGGCGGGCCGGGTCGTACTCCTCCGTGACGTGGTAACAGAAGAGGAGGTCGGTCAACGCCTCGAACCCGTGAGCGTGGTGGCCCGGGATGTAGACGGCGACCGGGTTGTCGTCGCCGATGTCCTCGGCGAACGTCTCCCCCGTCTCACGGTCGAGGACGACCACACGGGCCATGCCGCTCAGGCAGGCGAAGAGGTCGTCCTGCCCGCGCTCGTGGTAATGGAGCCCGCGGATCACGCCCCGGCGGGAGAAGGACACGTTCGTCTGGCGGGTCGGCTTCGGCAGCAGCGTCTCGCGCCGCAGCTCGCAGAACCAGCCCCGCTCGTCCTCGTAGCGGACGAGCGGGATCCGCAGGAGACCGGCGATCACCGGTTGGCGCCCGTCTCGTCGACGAGCCGGCCGATGTCCGCCAGGTGCTGCCAGTGCTTCCCCGCATCCTCCCACCAGCCCTCCACGGTCGCCACCTCGAGTCGCCCGGCCTGCGCGTAGTGGCGGTTGACGTCCGTGATCTCGAGCTCGCCGCGCGACGACGGCTCGAGCTCGTCGATGAGATCGAAGACGTCTGCCGGGTAGCAGTAGAGACCGACCACGGCGTGATTGGTGGGTGGCGCGTCGTAGCGCTTGTCGACGACGCCGGCCTTCTCGACGATGTCCGAGACGCGACCGTCGTCGCCGTACACGACCACACCGAAATTCTCGGGGTCGGGAACCTCCTTGACGAAGATCAGCGCGTCGTCGCCCGAAGTGCCCCACGCCGAGATCGTGGAAGCGTGCGAGTGCTCGAAGATGTTGTCGCCGAGCACGACCACGAGCTTCTCGCCCCGTGCGAAGTCCCGAGCCATGCCGACCACCTGGGCGATGCCACCGGCTGCGGTCTGCACCTTGTACGTGAGGTCGAGCTGGAGGAGCGGCTGATCCGAGCCGCGCACCGGGAGGCGTCCGTCGCCCAGCAGGTCGATCATCTGGCCAGCGTGCCCCTTCCCCGTGACCAGCATCACGTCCCGGACCCCGGCGCGCTCGAGCAGCTGGAGCGGGTAGTACACCATCGGCCACCTGCCGACAGGGAGCAGATGCTTGTTCGTGACACGGGTGAGCTCGCCGAGGCGCGTTGCCTCGCCGCCTGCACAGACGAGCCCTCTCATATCGCTGATCCTATCCGGCTCCGGCGCGGGGCCCAGGCTCGGCGAGACCGCAGCGCACGATCGTGCGAAACCCGAGCTCGACCGATGGCCCGACGGCGAGAGCGAACGCTACGGTGCCGACGCCCACCGTCCCACCGAGCGCGAAGCCCGTCGCAAGCGCCGAGAGCTCGACGAGCGCGCGGGCCAGACCGATCCGCAACCTCGTCCGCTGACTCACCACCAGCATCAGCGAGTCGCGAGGCCCTGCTCCGAGCCAGGCCCCGATGTAGAGCCCCGTTGCGAAGCCGATGATGGCGATCCCAGCGGCCAGCAACCCGATCCGGACGACCAGTGGCTGATCGGACAGGCGTGCAACCACCCCCACTGCCGCGAAACCGTCGATGAACAGGCCGATCAGTGTCGCGTTCGCCACCGTGCCGACGCCGATCCGGGCTCCGAGCGCCCACGCACAACCGAGCACGGCGAACGCAACGGCGATGTTGGCGACCCCGAAGCTCAGCGGTGTCTGCTCGGAGATGCCCTGGCTGAGCACGTCCCACGGCGAGAGCCCCAGCTCCGACTCGAGCTGCAGGACGATGCCGAACGCGAACACGGCGAGACCGAGGACGAGCACGCCGAGGCGCCACGCGTAGGGCCCGCGAATCCGGGGGACGCTCCCGTGCATCCCCCGACTATGCCGTCGGATTCAGCGACCGGCCGTGCGGACCGACCGGGCGTGCTCCCGGAGCGCAGAGGGCCGCACGCGCACAAGCCTGGCTGCCCGCGGCGGGAGCCACCAGTTCCACTTCCCGAACAGCTTCATGGCGCTGGGCACGAGCAGGGCGCGGACAATCGTGACGTCGATCAGGATCGCCGCGGCCAGCGCGAACCCGAACTGCTGGAGGCCGACCAGCGAGCCGGCCACGAAGCCCATGAAGGCGGCGAACATGATCAGCCCGGCCGAGGTCACGAGGCGCCCCGTCCTGGTGAGCCCGGCGACGACGGCGTCCTCGTTGCTCGCGCCTTCGTCCCACGCCTCGCGCATCCGCGAGACGAGGAAGACCTCGTAGTCCATGGAGAGACCGAAGAGCATGGCGAACACCATCACCGGGATCCAGCCCTCGATCTGGTCGTAGGCCGTGAGCCCGAACGGCTCGCCCCACCCCCACTTGAAGACGGCGACCGTCAGCCCGTACGAGGCGCCGATCGAGAGCAGGTTGAGGATGATCGCCTTCAGCGGGAGCAGGAGCGAGCGAAACGCGCGCAGGAGGAGGATGTAGGTGGCCACCAGCACCGCGATCACAAGCCACGGGAACCAGGAGTAGGTGAGCTCGAGGAAGTCCTTGCCTCCGGGCGGGCCGCCTCCGGCGTTGACCTCGACATCGGCCGGGAAGCCTGCGGCAGGGACGATCTCGCCTCGCAGCCGCTCGACGAAGTCGAGGCTGCCGGGCGTGCCGTAGTCCTCCTTGCCCGTGATCTGGAGATTGAGGTACCGCCCCGTCTCGTCGACGAACTGGCGCTCCTCCGGGCGGAAGTCGACGCGCGCAACCTGCGGATCGTCCTCCAGACGGCTTTGCAAGCGCCCGAGCGAAGCCAGGATCGCCGGGTCGGCGGCTCCGGCCGTCCTGCCCGTGTCGATCACGAGGTTCGTAGGTGCCGTGGCCCCGGCGCCCACCGCCTCGGTGAGGATGTCGAGGCCCTGGACGGACTCCAGCGTCTTCGGCAGCCCGTAGCTCGATCCGGGTCCGACCTCGAGTTCGAGCACGGGCGACGAAGCCGCGAGCAGGATCGCCGCCGAGACGACGGCGAAGAGCACGGGGCGGCGCATGATCGCACGCGCGAGGCGCGACCAGAAGCCCGATTCGTGATCGGCCCGGCGCGCAAGGTACGAGCGTGGCACGAGACGCACACGTTCGAGCCGGTGGCCGGCCAGCGACAGCAGCGCGGGGAGAAGGGTGAGTGCCGCCAGCACCAACACGGCCGGAATGATCAGCCCGCCTATGCCGAAGCCCCGCATGAACGGCAGCGGCATGAAGAGCAGCAGGGCGAGCCCGATGGCGACGGCGGTGCCCGAGAAGACGACGGCGCGGCCGGCGGTGGCCATCGTCCGCATCACGGCTTCGTCACGGCCGTGGCCGGCTTGCAGCTCCTCGCGGTAGCGGTAGACCATCAGCAGCGAGTAGTCGACGGCGATGCCGAGACCGATCAGGCTGACCATGTTCGTGAGATAGGTGGTCAGCTCCATGAAGTTGGCCACGATCCAGATCACACCGAGCGTGGTCGGGATCGTGACCAGCGCGAACACGAGGGGCAACAGGAACGCGAGCGTGCCGAACGTCCAGATCAGCAGGAGCAGCGCGATCGGGACCGCGACGAACAGCTCGCCCTTCTTCAGGTCCTCGGCGAAGACGGGATCGAGGTCGTGCTCGGACGCCGCCTGCCCGGTGAGATACGTGGCCGCACCCGGGATCTCGCCGATCGCCTCGCGCATGTCGTCGGTCTGGCCCTTGGCCTCGGCAGGGTCGAGATCGGAGACGATCTGTGCGACCACGACGTCGTCCGAGACCACGGACGCGCCGACGTACCTCGCCGTCGGCAACACGTCGGCTGCGCGCTTCCCCGCCGCCTCGGCCGCGGGCAGAACACCTTCGGCTCCACCGTTCTCGGTTCGGACAACAAGGGTGAAAGAGCCGGTCGTGCGCTGCCCGAAGTGGTCGCGAAGCACCCGATCCGCTCGCTCGGTCTCGGTGCCCGGGAGCACGAAGCGGTTCGTCAGCAGGTCGGAGAGCTTGGAGGCGGTGAAGCCCGCGATCACGAAGATCGCGATCCAGGAGGCGAGCACCCAGAGCCGGTGGCGCAGCACTACCCTCGTCCAGCCCTCCAATACAGGTCGTCCTTCCTGTCGTTTGCCTCCTCGATTGTAACAACGCAGACGCCCTACTGGAGCCGGTTAGTCACCACTTTGTGACAGGTTCCGCCTTCGTTGTTCCCGTGTCGCCCGCTTCCTTGCACGGACGGCCGGGACGGCGCGCACCGCCGCCACCCACACGTACGCCGCCAGCCCGGCAACGGCGACGAGCGCTTTCAGGAGAAGGCGGAGACGACGCACAGCCCTACCCTAACGCGGCATACTCCAAGCCGACGCGAATGAAAGGACGGCCGCCCATGGCCAAGAAGATCGGCGGGACGCTGGAAACGGTGCGTCCCATCCTCGACCGGGCGCTCAGCGATCCCAGCTTCCGCAAGGATCTGAAGGATGCGCTGGAGGCAGCCCGTGAGCTGTACGGCCCGCTCGCCAAGAGCGACGGGGTGAAGGGCTCCGCAAAGGCCCTGGTCACGGACAAGAAGGTTCAGGAGCAGGTGCGCAAGGCGCTCGAGGATCTCCAGTCCGCGACCGGCAAGATCGCCGGCAAGAAGGCGACGAAAGGCAGCAAGGGCCGGAACACGGTGCTCCTGGCCGGTGTGATCGCCGGCGCGCTCTACAACCCGTGGACGGGCAGCAAGACGCGTGACTGGCTGACCGCGATCATCGCCGGCGACGACGACCTCCAGCCGCTCGAGGATCTCGAGCGCGCGCCCGAGCCCGTGGGCGCGGGCGCCGCCACCAACGGCGCCAACGACTGAGACGAGGCACGTGGTGACGGGCGCCCGCGCAGGGCGCCCGTCACCC
>JBJXGY010000130.1:0-5438 GCA_046160185.1 Gaiella sp.
GACTGCTCGAGTGCCGGCTGCAGTCTCGCCCGGCCCGGGGCGACGTAGGGAAGCATGCGCGGAAGCTTGAGCGTGATCGTCTCGCCGACGATGCCTTGCGCCTCGGGATAGATGTCACAGAGGTCGGCGACGAACCGCCGTTCGATCTCCTCTGCGGGCAGCTCCATCAGGCGGTCGGCGGCACGTGCGCTGCGATACACCATCAGGCTCCCGCCGGGTTGCCGTACCGGCTCACGCGGCCGCAGGACATTGGCCATGTTGAAGAGCATGCTGAAGCTCCGAGCCGGGGTGGCGAGAGCGTAGAGGCCGTCCCACGGCATCGGGCCCGACTCGGTGGTGAGCAGGGCCGTGACGACCGTGCCGCCGTACGGGATCGCCTCCAGCGAGGCACGAGTCGCGGCCGGGAGCCCGGGCGCGATGCGCGTCGCGTCGTAGGCCTTCGTCGCGACCACCGCCCGGCGCGCACGAAGTTCGCGCTCGGCGCCATCCTGCCCGTAGCGGACATGCACCAGTCCGTCCGCCTCCACGGTCACCCGCGTCACCTCGGCGCCCGCTTCGACTCGACCTTCCAGGCCCGCCGCCATCGCGTCGATGAGTGTCTGCGAGCCGCCGATGGCATTCCGCGAGAGGCCGCCGCTCGAGTCCCACACGAGCGCGAAGTAGCCTGCGCCGTGACCGGCCGACAGCTCCTCGGGCTCGGCGGTCGACCGCGTGACGGTCGCGCGGATCAGAGCGTCGGCGTTCCCGGGAAGCGGCCCGAGCCAGTCGGCGAATGTCGCGTCGTCGTTGAACGCGAGCACACGGGCTCGCGTCTGCGCCGCCGACTCCCCCGGCCGGGGCTTCGAGAGCGCGGCATAGCGGGCGACGGCTCGTCGCAGCTTCGGCCCCCGCCGCACGAGCGCCGAGCGCTCGCGCCAGGTGAACGGCAACCGGAACGGGTACAGCTCCGGGCGGCCGCCCATCACCACCTTACCCCCGATCTCGAGCGCGACGAGCGCGCCCGGCACGGGCACCAGCTCCACACCCAGCTCGCGCGCCAGGCGGTCGGTGGCCGAGCCCGGCCCGCTGAACACGTGCGCGCCCAGGTTCAGCCAGTACGGGCCGCGGCGCTCGGAGCGGATCCGGCCTCCGAGCCGCTCCGCGGCTTCGAGCACGACAACATCGCGGTCACGAAGCCACCACGCCGCGGACAGGCCGGCGATGCCGCCGCCCACGACGACGGCGTCCCGTACGTCGCTGGTCACGCCTGTGCCCGGGAGAACCCCTGACGGGGCCGCTGGCGCGGCAGGCCGCGAACCCGGGACGCGAGGCGAAGGGGTGACGCCGCGCGTCTCATCGCTGCAGCTGCCGCAGCTCTTCGAGCGGGATGTGGCAGCGCATGAGGTGCCCGTCCTCGACTTCGATCAACGGCGGCTCGGTCTCCTCGCACACCGTACCGAGCTTGCGCGGGCAGCGTGTCTGGAAGACGCAGCCGCTCGGCGGCGAGGCGGCGCTGGGGATATCCCCTTCGAGCCGGATGCGATCGCGCCCGCCACCGTCGATGGTGGGCACGGCGGAGAGCAGGGCCTCCGTGTACGGGTGGTGCGGGCCGTCGAAGACCACGTCGGCAGGCCCCAGCTCCATCAGCCGGCCGAGGTAGAGCACTGCGATGCGGTCGGAGATGTAGCGCACCACTCCCAGGTCGTGGCTGATGAACAGATAGGAGACCTGCTGGTCGGCCTGTAGCTCGACCAGCAGGTTCAGGATCGCTGCTTGCACCGAGACGTCGAGCGCGCTCGTGGGCTCGTCGCAGATCACGAGCTTCGGGCCTCCGGCGAAGGCCCGCGCGATCGCCACGCGCTGCTTGAGACCGCCGGAGAGCTGCACGGGCTTCTGGGTCAGTGTCCGCTCGGTGAGCCTCACACGGTCGGCGAGCTCGAGCAGCCGCCCCTCGGCGTCCGCGCCGCCGACGCCGGCGAGCTTGCTCATCGCGCGCAGCAGGATCCGCCGCACCGAGTGACGGCGGTTGAGTGCCGAATCCGGGTTCTGGAAGACGATCTGCAGCGCCCGCAGATCGGCATTCGTCCGCTTGCGGAACCGCGTGGCCAGCCGCCGGCCGTCAAGCTCGACCGTCCCGGAGGACGGTTCGACGATGCCGAGCAGCGCGCGCGCCAGCGTGGTCTTGCCCGAGCCCGACTCGCCGACCAGGCCCAGGGTCTCCCCCGGCCAGATGTCGGCGCTGACTCCAACGAGAGCCTGGATGCCGGTGCCGTGCTGCTGGAAGACCTTGCCGAGGTCGGCGAAGCGGACGAGCGGGCTCCCCTCGCGGACGACGGGCGGCAGCTCGAGGTCGGCCGTCTCTTCGCGAGGCAGCAGGTGTGCGCGTTCGCTGTGAAAGCAGCGGGCCACGTGACCCGGCGCTGATTCGACCGCGGGTGGAACCGAGGCGTGGCAGGTCTCGTCGGCGAGGGCGCAGCGGTCGGCGAACACGCAGCCCGTGATCTCGGCCCCGAGCTGCGGCAGGAAGCCGGGGATCGTGTCCAGCCGGCCATGATCCTTGCGCACGCCGCCGCGCGGGATGCAGCGGAGGAGCCCGACCGTGTACGGGTGCCGCGGATCCTGCAGCACGGCCTCGACCGGCCCCTCCTCCACCAGCTGCCCCGCGTACAGCACACCGACGCGAGAGCACATCTTCGAGATCACCCCGAGGTTGTGGCTGATGAAGAGCACGGCCGTCTCGAGCTCCGCCTGGAGCTGTGACACGAGATCGAGCACTTCCGCCTCAACGGTGGCGTCGAGGCCCGTCGTCGGCTCGTCCAGGATCAGGAGCGCAGGGTCCTTGGCCAGCGCCATCGCGATCACGACCCGCTGCTGCATCCCGCCCGAGAGCTGGTGCGGGAAACGCCGCAGGACGCTGCCCGGGTCGGCAATCTGCACTCTGACGAGCGCGGCGCGGGCCCGCTCCTCCGCCTCCTGCCGGGGGATCCCGAGAACAGTGAAAGCCTCGGAGAGCTGCGCACCCACCCGCAAGCCGGGGTTCAGCGCGGAACCGGGGTTCTGGTAGACCATCGAGACGCTGCGGGCGTGGAAATCGCGAAGCTCGCGACTGCCAAGGGCTAGCACGTCGCGGCCGGCGACCGACACGCCGCCACCGGAGATACGCCCGTTGCGCGGTAGGTAGCGGACGATGCCGAGCGCAGCTGTCGACTTTCCGCACCCCGACTCGCCGACGAGGCCGTACGAGTCGCCGCGCTCGATCGAGAACGACACGCCGCGCAGGACCGGCCGGTCGATTCCGCGGACGCGATAGACGAGCTCGAGATCGGAGACCTCGAGCGCCGGTGCGCTGACAGCCGTCACGCTCATCGCTCGTAGACCTCGCGCACGGTGTCGGCGACGAGGTTGATCGCGACGACGAGGCTCGCGATAGCCAGCGCGGGGAACAGCGTCATCCACCAGTACGGGTCGACGAGGGTCCAGTACTCGTTGATCTGGGCGGCCCAGTCGGGTGAGGGTGGTGCGACGCCGAGCCCGATGAACGTCAGCGAGGCCACGGTGAAGATCGCATAGCCGAGTCGCACCGTGAACTCGACCACGATCGGCGACATCACGTTCGGCAGGATCTCGGCGAACATGATGTAGGGGGCGCGCTCGCCGCGCAGCCGCGCCGCCTGGACGTAGTCGAGGTCGGCTTCGGCGAGCACCGACGCGCGAACCGTCCGCGAGACGACGGGCGCAAAGATGATCCCGATGATCAGCACGATCACCCAACGCGACGAGTTGCCGACCGCCGTCACGATCAGGATCGCCGTCACGATCAGCGGCAGCGACAGGACCGCGTCGATGACACGACTCACGACGTCGTCGAACATGCCGCGCAGGTACCCGGTGAGCAGCCCGAGCAGGGTGCCGAGGACGGTGCCCAGGAGCGTCGCCGCCGGCGCGATCAGCAGGATGCTTCGCGAGCCTGCGAGCACGCGCGAGAAGATGTCGCGGCCGTTCGTGTCGGTTCCGAACGGATGGGACCAGGTCGGCGTCTCGCTCGGCTCGAAGCGGTTGTCGAAGATCGGATCGTGCGGGGCGATACCGGGGACGATCGCGCAGAACACCCAGACGCCGACGACGATGGCGCCGATGATGACGGTCGGGGAGCGTACGAGCAGCCGGAGCCGCTCGGCACGGGCTGTACCAGCCTCGCTCCGCGCCGGCGTCGCCACCGGAGATATCGCGGCGCTCATGCTTGCCCCCAGAGCCGGGACCCGCTCCCGCCGCTCCCGGCTCGGGAAAACCCCTGTTCTTGCCCCCAGAGCCGACAGCGGCTCCCGCCGCTCCCGGCTCGGGAAAACCCCTGAAGCGGCCGCTGCCGCGGCCGGCCGCTACCCCGGCACGCAAGACGGGAGGTTGACACAGGGCGTCTCATGCTTGCCCCCAGAGCCGGAACCCGCTCCCGCGGCTGCCGAGGCCGGCTCACTCCCCGCCCCCGAATCGGATCCGCGGGTTGAGCAGGGCGTAGAGCAGGTCCGCCACTAGCGTGAACACCAGATAGACCACGCCGATCACGAGCACGCTGGCCGTCAGCAGCGGGAGGTCCTTCTGGCGGGCGGCCTCGAGCGTGAGCAACCCGATGCCCTGGTAGTTGAAGAGCAACTCGACGGCGACCAGCCCGCCGACGAGATATCCGACCTGGACGGCGACGACGGCGATCGTCGGCAGCAGCGCGTTTCGCAGCACGTGCTTGCGGACGACGACCGACGAAGGGAGTCCCTTCAGGTACGCCGTGCGGGTGTAGTCGGAATCGAGGGCTTCGATCATCCCGGCCCGTGTGATGCGGGCGATGTATCCGAGCAGCACCAGCGTGAGCGTGATCGCCGGTAGCAGCAGGTACCTGACCTGGGTGCCCAGGTTGGCGCCCTCCTCCCACTGTGCCGTCACCGGAAGCCAGCCGAGCTGGATGCCGACGAGCAGGATGAGGATGATCCCCGTCACGAACTCGGGCATGGCGGCGAAGGCGATCCCGCCGATCGTGATTCCCCGGTCGGCCGCCCCGCCGTACTTCAATCCGGCCACGATGCCGGCGAGGATCGAGAACGGGACGCAGATGAGGAACGCGACGAAGGCCAGCTTGAGCGAGTTCCCGAGCGCGGGGCCGAGCAGGTCGCGCGCGGGAACCTGCTTCGTCAGAGAGGTGCCGAGATCGCCCCGCAGGAGTCCGCCGGCCCAGTCGAAATACTGCTCGACCACCGGTCTGTCGGTGCCCAGCTGCTCGTTGAGCGTGTCCACCGACTCCTGCGTCGCGAACGGCCCGAGCACGGCGCGGCCGACGTTGCCGGGAAGGATGGTGGAGACGCTGAACACGATCACGCTGAGCAGGACAAGCGTGACCAACGCAAGCCCAAGACGCTTGAGGAGGAACCGGGTCACGGTTCGACGTTGTCGCGGGGGGGGGGGGGGGGGGGGGG
>JBJXGY010000131.1:0-15266 GCA_046160185.1 Gaiella sp.
TGGCGGTTCCCAGACCGAGCAGTCCGAGGACGCAGGGAGCCCCGATACTGCAGTATCGGGGCGACTGAGGACGACGGAATGCTATGTGTCTGGGGGCCGCCAAACACCCCACCGTACTTGCGGACGCGTGCACTAGCAGCCGACGGCGCGGGCGGCTTTGTCTGCACCGGCGAGGAGCTTCGCCTCGACGGAGCTGTGGATCCGCGCGTGCCTGGCGATCCACTTGAAGTCCTTGAGCTCCCGGCAGGCGCGGTGCTTCTTCCCGTGTTTAACCGCGTGCTTCGCCTGCTCGATCTGGAGCAGGAGCGCCCACTTGACGTGCCCGCGCACCATCTCCTTCGTCAGCGCGGCCAGCTCGCCGAGTGCCTTGAGCGCGTCCCCCGTCGGCAGAGGTGGAGGTGGAGGAGGAGGAGGAGGAGGAGGTGGAGGTGGAGGTGGAGGGGGCGGGGGCGGGGGCGGGGTCTGGGGGGTCACGGTCACCACGAAGCTCGCCGTCCCCGCGTTCCCTGCGCTGTCGGTCGCGGTGCAGCTGACCGTCGTCTGACCGAGCGGGAAGGAGCCTCCCGCTGGGGGCGTGCAGGTGACGGACGGGCTCGCGTCGACCGCATCGGTGGCGGTGACGGAGAAGCTGACGGTCGCGCCGGCGCTGCTCGTCGCGGGCAGCGTGATGCCGGGCGGCACGGCGATCGCCGGCGCCGTCCTGTCCCGCACGGTCACGGTGAAGCCGGCCGTGCCGGTGTTCCCGGCGCCGTCGGTCGCCGAGCACGTGACCGGGGTCGTGCCGAGCGGGAATGTCGAGCCGGACGCAGGGCTGCACGTGACGGCAGGGGCTACGGTGACGGCGTCGGTCGCGTCGGCGGAGAAGCTGACCACCGCTCCGGACGCGCTCGTCGCCTCCTCGGTCCGGTTCGCGGGCGCCGACACCACCGGCGCGGTCGTGTCGCTCACGGTGACGCTGAAGCTGCTGGTCGCGACGTTGCCCGAGGCGTCCGACGCGGTGCAGGTGACCGGCGTCGTCCCGAGCGGGAAGGTGCTGCCGGACAGTGGTACACAGGCCAGTGACGGCGCCGGGTCGGTGTCGTCCGTGACGGTCGGGAGGAGATACGTGACAGCCCGACCCGCGGCGGAGGTCGCCTCGGCGCTTTCGTCGCCGTGCGCGCCGATGACGGGCGCGGTCGTATCGGACGGCGCTCCGAAGTAGCGGGCGGCGGCGAAGCGCTCGTCGACGGTTCCGGCCGCGATCACGCTCCCGCCCGCGGTGAGGGCCGCTCCCTGCCAGCCTTCGAAGCCGGTGCCGAGGCCGGCCAGCGCCAGCCCGGCCGTGCCGAAGCCGCTCTCGGGGGCGCCGTTGGCCGCGAACGCCGCGGCGGCCACGAACCCGCCGGTGTCGTCCCAGCCGACAGCCACGACACGACCGTCGGGGAGCTGGACGACGTCGCCCACGGTGAGGTACGTCCCGTCGGCGTGCAGCCGTGCGATGCCGTCGCCGGCAAAGGCCGAGTCGAGGACGCCTGCGGGAGTGAGCCGGGCTACGACGACGTCGCTGACGGCACCGCCGTCCGAGCTCCCGGCGAGCAGGATCGTGCCGCCGGCGCCGCGCGCCATGCCACCGAGGACGTCCGTGCCCTCGTCGACCGTGGCCACGCCACCGCTGCCGAAGGTGGGGTCGAGAGTACCGTCTGTCAGCACGTGGGCGACGACGAAGTCGTCGGCCACGGTGCCCGCAGCCAGCACGCTGCCGTCGGCGAGCACGTCGATCGCGTCGACGCTGAATCCGAGCTGGACGATGCCGTCGGGCGAGCCGAACGCCGGCCCGGTCTGCCCGGACGCCGTCAGCCGCTGCACGAAGCCACCACCCGTTGCGGAGCCGGCGAGGAAGACACGGCCAGAAGCATCCAGCTCGATGTCGTTGGCCGAATCGGCTCCGGCCGGCCCAGCCGTCGCCACGCCGTTCGTGCCGAAGGCCGAGCTTGGCGTGCCGGTGGCTTCCAGGCGCACGACATACGAATTGCCGCCGGCGCCTCCTGCGGCGTAGATGTCGGTGCCGAAGGTCGTGACCGCGGCGAGCCCCTCGGAGCCGCCCGCGAGAGCAACCTCGAGCCGGCCGCCGGTCGCGAACGAGGGATCGGGAGCGCCCGCGGCCGTGAGACGCTGCACGACGCTGTTCGAGAGGTCGCTCGAGCCGACGATGACGACGGCGCCGTTCGCGTCGACGGCCACGTCGAGGCCGAATTCCGGCGCCGACGCCGAGGACAGGTACGAGCCGCCGGTGCCGAAGCTGCCGTCGAGCTCGGAGCCCGCCGCAAACGCCAGGGTGACGAAAGTCGCCGCGATACCCGCCGCCAACGGGATCGCCCTTGATAGCCGCAGTGCCATCTGGCTTCATGTTTCGGCCGCAGGCGACGCCGGCTACACCCTCGTTCGGACCACTCGATCGAGCGAACCCCGCCCTCGGCGACCCGCAGCACGCGATCTTCGCCGCCTGTGTAGGATCTCCTCTCGACCTCACGCCCCCGCGGCAGCGCGCCGCACGGGCCCCTGCGGCCCGGGCTGCCTTCGAGCCCATGCGAGACACGGTCTTCCTCTCCCATCCCACTGCGCGCCATCGGCTTCGCACCGTGGCGCTCACGGTGGTCGTCTCGATCGTGCTCGTGCCGGTCGCCCTCGGTCACGGGTTCCTGGCAGCCGACCAGTGGAAGCCGCTGAAGAAGGGCAGCCGCGGTCACCTGGTCGTCCATCTTCAGCAGGCTCTCGGCATCGACGACGACGGCGTCTTCGGGCCGAAGACCTTCCGTGCGGTCAAGCGCTACCAGCGCGCCAACGCCCTCACCCCCGACGGGATCGTCGGTGTCGAGACCGCCGTCGCGCTGGGCCTGATCCGGGCCGAGACGACATCGGCCGAGCCGGCGTCCGACGCGGAGGGATACCCCCGGCCCACGGTCGAGGAGCAGGCCACCCTCGACCGCATCGCGGCGTGCGAGTCGGGCGGCGACCCGAAGGCGCTGTCCCGCACCGGCGTCTACCGCGGCAAGTACCAGTTCCACATCGACACCTGGCGTCGCCTGGGCGGCAAGGGTGATCCGATCGAGGCGAGCGAGGCCGAGCAGGACTACCGCGCGCTCCTCCTGCTCCGGCAGTCCGGCACCGCGCCCTGGGGCGCGTGCGCCAACGCGTGACGCGCAGCGCCGTCCGGCGGGTCGCCCGTCTACTCGCACTCGGCTGGCTCTACAACCTGAAGATGCTCGCGCGGTCGGCCTTCGACGGCATACTCGGCATCCTCTATCCGCTGTTCTTCGCCACCGTCGCCTTCCTCATGTTCCGGGTGAGCGGTGACGCGACGACGCTGCTGTACGCATCCCTCGGGTCTGCGGTGATGGGCGTCTGGTCGTCGACGAGCACCACCGCCGGCACGGCCCTGCAGCGCCAGCGCTGGCAGGGAACGCTGGAGCTCCTCGTCGCCGCGCCGGTGCACTTCTCCCTGGTCATGCTGCCCGTGACCATCGCCATGACCACCATCGGCCTGTACAGCATGGTCGCCACCATCGCCTGGGGCCGGCTCCTCTTCGGCATCGGGGTGCACATCGAGCACCCGTTCGCCTTCGCGCTCTCGACGCTCGGGATCGTGCTGGCGATCGGGATGACCGGCTTCCTCTTCGCAGTCGCCTTCGCGCGCTTCCGGCAGGCGTGGGCTCTCGGCAACATGCTCGAGTACCCCGTGTGGCTGATCGGCGGCTTTCTCGTGCCCCTCGGCCTCCTCCCGTCGTTCGTACGACCGATCTCCTGGGTGCTGGCACCGACCTGGGGGATGAACGCGATACGCGAGGCGGCCCTCGGCGGCACACCCTGGGCGGACCTGGTGATCTGTCTTGCGATCGGCTCGGGGTACGTCCTCGTCGGCGTGGTCGTACTCGACGGCGTGCTCAGAGCGGCACGCGTCCGGGCGACGCTGGCCCTGACATGAGGTCGCTCCGCGTGTTCTTCGTGGGCGGCCTGATCAGCTACCGCGCGCTCTTCGGTTGGCTCTCCCCGATGGTCTTCATCCCGAGCCTGGCTGTCGCACCGGTCTTCCAGATCCTCCTGTTCGCGTACATCGGAAGAACGACGGGCGTCGGCACCGACGAGTTCTACGTCGTCGGGAACGCTCTGCAGTACGCGTCGATCCCGTGCATCTTCGCGATGACACACACGATCTCAGGGGAACGCGAGGAACGCACCCTGGGCAACGTGCTCATCGCACCGGTGGGCCGGTTCCCGCTCTTTCTCGGCCGCGCGTTGCCCGTGATCGTGAACGGCGTCTTCGTGGCCGCGTTCGCCTTCGCTGTCGGCGGCCTGCTGCTCCGCATCGACGTGCCGGTCTCTGCCCTCGCCCCGCTTGCCGTCTCGATCACCACCACCGCCTTCGCGTGCACGGGGTTGGGTCTGGTCAGCGCCGCCATCGGGCTACGCGTGCGGGAGACGGCGGTACTCTCCAACTGCATCTTCGGCATCCTGCTCATCTTCACCGGCGCCAACGTGGCCACCGAGAATCTCCCGGGCTGGATGAGCACGATCGGCCAGGTGTTGCCTCTCACGCACGGCATCGAGGCGACGCGCCGTCTGGCAGACGGCGCGATGCTCGGCGACGTGGCGGCGACGCTCGCAGCGGAGGCGGCAATCGGACTCGCGTACGGAGCCGCGGGGTATCTCGCGCTGCTGTGGATGGAGACGGTCAGCCGTCGCAAGGCCACCCTGGAGATGGCCTAGCTCGACGCGGCTAAGGTCTCGCGATGGTCGCGGTCGTCGAAGCCGAGAATCTGCAGCGAACGTACCGCACGACGACAGGGACCTTCCGGCGCAGGTCCGTGGACGTCGAAGCGGTGCGCGGTGTGTCCTTCTCGATCGGTGAGGGTGAGCTCTTCGGCCTGCTCGGCCCGAACGGGGCAGGCAAGACGACGACGATCAAGATGCTGATCACGCTGCTCATCCCCACTTCCGGGTCGGCGCGCGTGCTCGGACGGGACGTGGTGGACGACGCGAAGTGGGTGCGCGAGCGGATCGGCTACGTGTTCGGCGGTGACCGCGGCCTCTATGACCGGCTCTCGGCGCTCGACAACCTGCGCTACTTCGCCGAGCTGTACGGCGTCGAGCCACGCCGGCAGAGGGCGCGGATCGCCGAGCTGCTGGAGCTCGTCGGGCTCACCGGGCGGGAGAAAGAGCGTGTCGAGGGCTACTCCCGCGGCATGCGCCAACGGCTGCACATTGCGCGTGGCCTGCTGCACGACCCTCCCGTCCTCTTCCTCGACGAGCCGTCCATCGGCGTCGACCCGGTCGGCGCGCGCGAGCTGCGCGGAATGATCGCCGGTCTCAAGCAGGCCGGGAAGACCGTGCTGCTGACCACCCACTACATGTTCGAGGCCGACGAGCTGTGCGACCGGATCGCGGTCGTTGCGAAGGGTCGCATCGTGGCGGAGGGCACCCCGCGCGACCTCAAGGCCCAGGTCGAGAACGGCGTCGTGATCGAGGTCGAGGTGTACGGCGTCGATGAAGCCCGACTCGACGCGGTACGGGCGATCGACGGCGTGACGGCCGCCAGCGTCGAGGATCGCGACCAGGCGCAGGTTCTCGCCGTGCAGACCGCTGTGGGCCGGGAGCTGACACAGGCGGTGCTCGCCTGCCTGGAAGGGCTCACGGTCCGCAAGGTGACGACACGCGAGCCCACGCTCGAGGACGCGTACGTCGCGCTCGTCACACGGGACTGACGTGCGTCTCACCCACGTCAACCTCGAACTGCCCGCCGGTGCCGAGGACGAGGCGCGGTGGTTCTACGGCGATCTGCTCGGTCTGCGAGAGATCCCCAAGCCGGAGGCGCTACGCGATCGCGGCGGCGTCTGGTTCGACGCGGGCGGGCTCGATCTCCACTTCTCTGCGGTCCGAGGCGATCGCCTGCCGGACGTCCAGCGCCACACCGGCCTCGAGTGCGAGGACGTCGACACGGTCTCTGCGCTTCTGACCGGGGCGGGAGTCTCGCTCGATCAGGGTCGCCCGGCACCGTGGAAGCGGGTCTTCGTACACGATCCGTTCGGGAACCGGCTCGAGTTGCACGAGCCAGGCGTTTTTCGCAACTGAGGCATCCTCGTACGTCCCGGGTCGCCGCGCCCGCTCCCTTACCGCCAGTCCGCACGTATCCGGCGAGTAGCCTGACGGCGTGGGGATCATCGGGCACGCCGTCGGCGACACGCCCTGGGCGGCGTGGTCTCTCGATGCCCCGGCGATCGTCCTCACGCTTCTCGGCGCGCTGCTCTTCGCCCAGGGCTTCCTCCGCCTGCGCGCGCGCCGCGCCGCTCTTGCGCCGTGGTCGCGCGCGGGGCTGTTCGGCGCCGGCCTCGCTCTCTCCTGCCTCGCCATCGTCTCGCCCATCGACCATGTCGGCGAGGAGTACCTGCAGTGGGCTCACATGCTTCAGCACGTGCTCATCGCGGACGTAGGCCCTGCGCTGATGCTGATCGCCGTTCGCGGCCCACTCGCGCTCTTCGTCATCCCCCGAGCCGTGCTCGGTCCGCTTGCCCGGTTCAAGCCCCTCCAGTCCGCGCTGCGAACCCTGCTCCGACCGGCGGTGAGCGTGACGCTCTGGGTCGCGGCGCTCGTGATCTGGCACGTTCCGGCCTTCTACGAATCCGCCCTCACCGATCGTGGGGCCCACGCGGCCATGCATTTCAGCTTCGTCGCCGTCGGTCTGCTGGTGTGGACACAGATCGTGGATCCGGGTGCCAAGGCGAGGCTCACGGTCTCCCAGCGGCTCGGAGTCGTGGCCCTCGTGTTCTGGGTCGGTCAGATCCTCGCCTACGTGATCGCGTTCACACCGGAACCGCTCTTCGACCCGTACGTCGACCAGCCGACGCGGCTCTTCGGTCTCTCGCCGCTCACCGACCAGAAGCTCGCGGCCGTGGTGATGATCGTCGAGCAGATGGCCACACTCGGCACTGCGTTCTGGCTGCTGTACCGCGCCAAGGCGAGGGATGACGCTCAGGTCGCGGAAACGCCTGTTTGGCGCTGACGTGCCGGCGCCCACCGACTTCAGCTTCGAGCCGCTGTTCGCCGTCCTGGCGGCTGCGGGGGGCTGGGCATACCTGCAGGCCGCGCGCCGCGAGCGTGTCACGCGGTGGCGGCTCGCGGCGATGGGATCCGGGCTGTTCCTGATTGCGGCGTCCGTCAACTCGCCGCTCGAGACGATCGCGCGCGACTACCTCCTGCTCTTCCACCTCTTCCAGAACGTGATCCTGGCGGACTGGGCGCCGCTGCTCGTCATCGCCGGGCTCACCCCCCGCATGCGGAGCGACATCGCTCGACGCCTCGGCCGCCCCTTCGCGTTCCTGGTGCGCTTCCGCATCGCGCTGCCGGTTTGGCTCGTGACGTGGTACGTCGTTCATCTCGGCGGCGTGTACGACCTCGCCCTCCGTCACGAGGTGCTGCTCAACCTCGAGCACGCGGTGATGATCGCCATCGGCCTCGTCTTCTGGTGGCCGGTGCTCAGCGACGAGCCGCACCGGCGGGCGACCCTCGCCCGGCTCGGCTACGTGTTCACCGCCTTCGTCGGATCGTCGTTCCTAGGGATCGGACTGACGTTCGCTCCCTCCGTCTACGACTGGTACCAGACGAGGCCGGTACGCCTATGGGGGCTCTCGGTCGACGCCGATCAGGGGCTCGGCGGAGTGCTGATGACGTCCGAGCAGGCGATCGTCTTCCTCGGCGCGATCGTGCTGCTGCTGCTGCGGCTCTTCCACGAGGAGGCGGAGAGCGAGCGGCGGCTCGCCGAGGAGCAGCGGCGCGCCGGGCTCCGTCAGTAGCATCGCGCCACCATGGCGCGCGTCGAGACAGAGATCGTCGTGGTCGGGGCCGGGATCGCCGGGCTCACCGCGGCCGACCGCCTGCACCGCGACGGCGTCGACGTGGTCGTCGTCGAGGCGCGCGAGCGCGTCGGCGGCCGCACCTGGAACACCGAGATCGGTGGTCAGGCGAACGAGCTGGGTGGGCAATGGATCGCGCCCTACCAGGACGCCGCTCACTCCCTGCTCGGCGACCTCGGCCTCGAGCTGTTCGAGTCTCACCGCATCGGTGACCGCGTCTACGTCGGCGCCGACGGCGCGCCCCGGCGGTACCGCGGCCACGACGCCCCGCTCGGAGAACGGGCAGACCGGTCCTACGCCCGCGCGATGGAGAAGCTGGAGGCGATCGTGGCGGAGGTCGATCCCGAACGGCCGTGGGTGCACCCGAACGCGCGCGACCTCGATGCCACGACCTTCGAGTCCTGGCTGCGCGCGGAGGTGGACGACGACACGGCTCGCGGGCTGCTGCGAGGGTTCATGGCAGGCGGCTTCATGACGAAGCCCGCCGAGTGCTTCTCCGTGCTCGGCGCGGCGTGGGTCGCGGCCGGCGCGGGGTCGGTCGACAACCTCTTCGAGCCGGAGCTCTGCCTCCACTCCCGCGTGGTCGGCGGCTCCCAGCTGATCGCCATCCGGCTCGCCGAAAGAGTCGGCTGGGACCGCGTTCACCTTGGACGCCCGGCCCGCGAGATCCGCTGGTCGGACACACGGGTCGAAGTGACCGCCGGCACCGACACCTTCACGGGGCGTAGTGCGATCGTCGCCATCCCGCCGAACCTGACCAGCTCGATCCGCTTCGACCCGGTGCTCCCGAGCTGGCGGCTCCGGCTCGAGCAGAGCGTGTCGCAGGGCGTGACGATCAAGTTCCTGGCCGTCTACGATCATCCGTTCTGGCGGGAGGACGGGCTCTCCGGTGAAGGGTTCGCGCCGTACGATTTCGCGAGGGAGGTCTACGACAACAGCCCGCCGTCCGCAGAGCCGGGCGTGCTCTGCACGTTTCTCTCAGGCGAGGTGGGGGAGCACGCCGCTCGGCTCTCCCCGTCCGAGCGGCGTACCCGGGTGATCGACGGGTTCGCTCGATACTTCGGCCCGCAGGCGAGGGAGGTCGTGGATGTCCACGAGGTCGACTGGACGGCAGAGGAATACACTCGCGGCGCCTTCTCCGCCACGTTCGGGCCGGGCGGGCTCGTGCGCTTCGGATCCGATCTCCGACGCCCCGTCGGCCCGATCCACTGGGCCAACAGCGACTTCTCCGGGGTCGGGAACATGCACATGGACGGCGCCATCCTCTCCGGCCAGGCTGCGGCTGACGCTGTCCGCTAGCTAGTGCGCCATCTCGCAATGTTCCACCGGAAACTCGGTGAGGGAGTGCGCCCTCTTCAGGATCACGGCGCCGTCGCGCACGGTTCCGCTCTGATCCTCCCCTGTGAGCTGGAAGAGCTCGACGATGTTGCCGTCCGGGTCGCGGAAGTAGGTCTGCTGGACACCGTCGCCACGGAGGAGGCGGCCGGCCGCGATCGGGACGCCGTGACGGCCGAGCCGCTCCTCCGCGCCGGCAAGGTCGTCGACCTCGAAGGCGATGTGCGTCGCCAGCCCGGCCTGCAGCCCCAGGCCGGGATCGGGCGGAAGGTCGTGCTCGGTCGTATCCGCTCTCGCGATCAGGTGCACGTGGTCGTCGCCGGCCCGGAACCAGGCGCCGCCGAACCGAAACGCGGCCGGCCGCGGGATCTCCTCGAGACCGAGGCCCTCGCCGTAGAAGCGCCGGGAAGCCGCGACGTCGGTGACGACGAGCGCGACATGCTGGAGTCGCATGACCGTCACCCGCTCACCGTCGGCACCGCGCCGGGAGACACGGGGAGCACGGGCCACTCCAGCTCCAGCGCCGGTGCGTCGGTGACCGAGCGGGCCTCACGGGCCTGCAGAAGCGCCGTCACCACGATCAGCCTGGCGCGCGCGTAGTTGTCGAGCGTGGTGGGAACGGGCCCGACCCGATGACCGAGCGCGTAGCCCGCTGCGTTCCGACCGATCGCCCGGTAGGACTCGAGCGAGTACAGCGGGGACATCCCGAACAGCTCGAGGTTGTCGAGGGGCTGCAGGTCGGCTCTGTGGATGACCGCGGTTCCTTTGGACTGCAAACCCAGCGAGACTCGCGAGCCCGAGAGGCACGCACCGTCGTGAGCGATGAAGGCCACGTCGGCCGTTCGGCGAATGCGGACAAGACGTGGCGTGCCGCCGACTTCGATCACGCCCTCGCGGACGGCCTCGAGCACGTCCTCGTGAGCGAGACCGTTGATCGTGGCACGGAGATCGTCCGCGAACGCCGGTCCGACGGCGATGACGACTTCGCTCGGGTCGTCGCCGGCGGCGGCCTCTCCTCGCACCGCGAGCCGGGACACCGTGTCACCGCCCGTGCCGAGCAGCCGCGGGTCGAGGACCTGGGGCAGATGCTGCAAGAGCTCCCAGCGCGCGCCCTCGAGCCGGTACCCCGTTCCCGGGCCGGCGTAGTCGTTCGGATCGTTCACCGCCGAGTGCACCAGGCCGTTCTCGTCGATCACCGCAGCGGTCTGCAGGTAATCCCCTGCCACCCGCTGCCGCTGCATCTCGAAGACCCCGGCCGCGACATCCGTGAAGCCGCGGCGCTGAAGCGCCAGGGCCACGTCCGCACCGCTCACACGGTCGGCCAGCATACGGTCGGCAGCCTCGACGTCGGCCGCACGGTCGCGGTCGGGGAGATCGTCGGAGTCGTACCCGTGCGTTGCCGCGACCACTTCCTCGTCGGTGATCGGGGGCAACCCGAGCTCGGCAAAGACGGCCTGCACGGCACGCGCGCCCCGCTCACGGATCGCGAGCAGCTCCCCTTCGGCCACCGGCTCGATGCCGGCATCCACCTGCCAGTCGCGCTGGAGCGTCAGCCACTCGTCGAGGTCGTCGGCGTCGTAGTTGCCCCCGCCGAACGTGTTGTCCCGGCGGGGCATGACGGAGTAGCCCGAGGTGACGAAGTCGGTGCCTGGAAGGAACTGTCCCATCAGCTTCGCCGTCTTGCGGATCGCAGAATGGGAAGAGATGGCGTCGTTGCCGCTCGCCACCTCGAGATCGAGCCAGGCTGCCAGCACATTCTCGGCGAGGATCGCCCTCGTTCCCCCGGGGACGGACAGCACGAGCGCAACGCACGAGATCGATCCGTTCTGGATGCCCTGCGACCCGGCGGCCCGAGCCACGGCCAGACATCGCGCTTCCAGGTAGAGCATCGACATTCCCTCGGCGTGCCCCATCAGGGCTTCCGAGCCCGTGCCCGAGGTGAAGCGCACCTTGACACCACGCGACGCGTAGGCCGAGCCGAGGAACGCCTTCGACCAGGGTGTGTCGTCACCGTCCCGGAAGACCTGCTCGGTCCCGTACACGGACAGCGTCTCGGCATAGGTGACGAGGCCGCGAATGGCGAGCTCGAGATTGCGTCGTTCCTCGACCGCGCACTGCGTCATCACGCCGTGGCGGCCGGTTTGCGAGCCGACGAGAAGCGCGAGAGCGTTGAGCGGCGCGTACCGCGCAACCCCGACGGTCGTCTCGATCTCCGCGAACCCACGTCGCGCAGCCTCGGCGGCGTCTGCGGCAAGAAGCGCCGGATTCTCCTTGAGGTTGGTCACGTGGGCCTGGTTTCCCGGCACGCGCCGTGCGCGGAGCTTCTTCATCGCGAACATCAGCTCGACCGGATCGAGCAGCGAGATCACACGGGCGAGCTTCGCCGGAGTCAGGCCGCGCGCCAGCCGGACGAGCTCGCTGCGGGAAACGGCGACATCGACGAGCCGGCGCGCGATCACGTCGTCAGGGAGCGCCATCGCCTCGCCCGCCACTGCGAGATCGATCCCGTGAACGGCCAGGAAGCGGTCGATCACGTCGAACTGATCCTCGTTGCGGCCGTCCAGACGGACGACGCGTCCCTCTGAGACCACGAGCTCCGGCTCTGGATCGTTCGGCCCACGTGCGGCAACGAGCCCCAGCGCGGGCCACGGGCTCACGAGCATCTCCTTGCGGACGTCACCGGCCTCGCGGATGACGAACCGCCGCGAGCGGTGAGTCACGGCGCGAGCAGTCCTCGTGACTCGTACGCCTCGGCCGCCTCGGTCACGAACGCGGCGGTGGCCGCTGCGCCCCGCCCTTCCAGGAGCCGGGCCCAGCTGTCGAGCTCCTCGCGTGTCGCCCGGCCCGGCCGAAGCGCCGTGTACACCGCGAGCAGCTCGTCCTCGGGGACGGCGGTCAGCTCGGCTGCGCGCTCGAGCGACGCCGCGAGCTGCGGTCGCCCGGCACTGCGCGCGAACTCCGCCTGACGTCGCAAGGTCGCCGCCGTGGCCCGCAGGTCGTCAGGGTCGAGGCGGCCGTCCGCGAGGGCCTCCAGGGTCACCTCGGGCAAGGGAATACCGAGCGGCGTCGTCACCTGTTCCGGTCGCTGCACGCCGAGCGGATACGCCGCGAGCACCTCGTTCGCCTCCACGTTCTGACTCTAACAGCGCCGCCCAAAGAAACGATCATCGATTCTGCGGGCGCGGGAAAATGAAGCGCCAACGCCTCACCCCCCGGCGCGATACGGTACGCCGAGATGCAGCGGTTCAGCGGCCGGGTGGCGGTGGTCACGGGCGCCTCGAGCGGGATCGGGGCGGCTGTCGCGAGCCGCCTGGCGGCAGAGGGCGCGCAGGTCGCAGGTATCGACCTGAACACCGCCTCCGCCGACGGTGTAACGCCGCTCGTCGCCGACGTCTCCCGTTCCGACGAGGTCGACAGCGCGGTGCGCGAGGCGACGTCCAGGCTCGGCCCGGTCGACGTTCTGGTGTGCGCGGCCGGAGTGCCGGGCAACTCGCTGCGCACCGTCGACGTCTCGGACGGCGAGTGGCGCCGGGTGCATGCGATCAACGCCGACGGCGTCTTCTACTGCAACCGTGCCGTGATCCCCGGCATGGTCGAACGCGGGTACGGCCGCATCGTCAACATCGCCTCGATCGCAGGGAAGGAAGGCAACCCGCTGGCGGCCGCCTATTCCTCGTCGAAGGCGTCGGTGATCGCGATGACGAAGGCGATCGGCAAGGATCTCGCCCGCACCGGCGTGCTCGTCAACTGCATGGCTCCGGCCGTGATCGAGACCCCTATTCTCTCCGGCATGAGCCAGGAGCACATCGACTACATGGTCGAGCGCATACCGCTCGGCCGGATGGGCACGGCAACCGAGGTAGCGGCGCTCGCGTGCTGGCTGGCAAGCGAGGAGTGCTCCTTCTCGACCGGCGCAGTCTTCGACATCTCGGGAGGACGGGCAACCTACTGATGCGCTACATCCGGTACGTCGATCCGGCCGGTGCGATCCGGGTCGCCATCGAGCAACCCGGCAAGGGCACCCAGGCGCAAGTCCTCTTCGAGGAAGCGAACGAGTCCGACCTGATCCAGGGCCTCAGCGCCGGTTTCACCCAGAGCTTCAGGTCGTTCGCGGCGGACCCGGAGCTGCTCGAGCTCGGAGGCGCACTGCGGCTCCTGCCACCGATTGCGTCCCCGGAGGTGTGGTGTGCCGGCGTCACCTACGAGCGCAGCCGCAACGCCCGCGTGGGCGAGTCGAACAGCAAGGACGTCTACGAGCGTGTCTACGACGCGCACCGCCCGGAGCTTTTCCTCAAAGACGCAGGGGGACGCCGCACCGTCGGTCCGGGCGATCCGATCGGTATTCGCGGCGACGCCACGTGGACCGTGCCGGAGCCCGAGATCGGCCTCGTGCTCGGAGAGCGCGGTGCGATCATCGGCTACACGATCGGCAACGACGTCTCGTCACGCGATATCGAGGGCGCGAACCCTCTCTACCTCCCTCAGGCGAAGGTCTACAAAGCGGCATGCGCGATCGGGCCGGCAGTGTACGTCGAGAAAAACCGCAAGCAGCCGTTCACCGTCTACATGCAGATCAGCGACGCCGCGGGGACGGAGCTCTTCTCGGGCAAGACGTCCACCGAGAAGATGAAACGGGGCTTCGAGGAGCTCGTGGAGTGGCTGTGCCGCGACAACCCGGTCCCACCCGGATCGGTGCTGCTCACCGGGACCGGGCTGGTGCCGCCCGACGACTTCACGCTCGCGCCGGGCCACATCGTCGAGATCCACGTGCCCGAGATCGGGACGCTGTCGAACCCCGTCCTGTTCGCCAACGAGATCGAGTTGCGAGAGAAGTACGGCGACCGGTACATGCACCACATGTGAGGTCTGAGCTGTTGGCCCTTAGCCGGCGAAGGCCGAGTCTCGGGCGCGGACCGTCGGGAGCACGAGCACGGCCACGACTTGTGAGGCCAGCAGGCCGGCAGCGACCCACAGCGGGCCGTTGAAGGATCCAGTCACGTCACGAACGGCGCCGAGCACGAACGGGGAAAGCGCCGCGAGGCAGTACCCGCCTCCCAACATGATCCCGATGAGAGCGCCGACCTCCCCGGGACGCCGACCGATATCCAGGGGCAGGGTCAGCACGAGAGAGAACAGGCCTCCCTGAGCAAGGCCGGCGAGCAGCACCAGCCCCCAGGCCAACGACGGGAGGGCTACCAGCCCGGCAGCGGCGCCGGCGTAGACGAACGACAAGGAGGCGAGCAGCGCCTGCCTTGTGAAGAAGCGCTCGGAGAGCCATGGCACGAGAAGCGACGTGGGGATCGCGGTCAGCGTGAGGCACGCAAGCAGTGCGCCCGCCCGCCCCTCCGACCAGCCCAGCTCCGTGTACGCGTCGGCCAGCCAGGCGTTGAGGCCGTAGTAGCCGGATCCCATGAGCGCGAAGATCAGCGTCAGCAAGAGCGCGACGGGGGACCGCCAGGGGAGCCTCGGTGGCCTCACCCGGGTCGGCGGCGCGTTGGCCGTTCGCGTCTCGAGCAGCACCCAGGTCACGGTCGAGAGCAGCGCGCCGACGGAGAACGCGGCCAGCGCCCACCGCCAGCCGCCGAGCCAGGCGGCGATCGGGACTGCCAGGGCCGCCGCGCCCGTGGATCCGATCTGGATCCCCATCGTGTAGAGGCCGGTGGCCGAGGCCGCGCGGTCGGCGAACCGCTCCTTGACCGCGACCGGAATCAGCGCACCGCTGAGCCCCATCCCCATCCCCACCGGGAAGGTCAGCACCACGATCTGCCACATCTCCGGAGCGGCAGCGCGGAGCAATCCGAACACACCGACGCAGGCGAGCGAGGCCGCGATCGCCCGGCCGGTGCCGAGCAGGGAAGCGAGAAACGCGGCGGGTGGGGCGAACAGGCCCATGCAGAGCACCGGGATCGTCCCCAACAGCCCGACGACTGCATGCGATGCGCCAAGGTCGTGCTCGATGTCCGGAAACAGCGGGCCAGCACCCACCACCTGCGGCCGCAGGGCAAGGGCCGCCAGGAGCAGCGCCGCGAGCCCGGCTAGTGGTCTGCC
>JBJXGY010000132.1:0-15323 GCA_046160185.1 Gaiella sp.
CCCCCCCCCCCCCCCCCCCGACCCGCGTTCGACAACACGCGCAGAGTGCGCTAACCCGCGGGCCGGTAGGGCACCGAGAGCAGCGCGGCAAGCGCCCGGCCCGACTCGGCCCCAGGTACGACCCGGCTAACGTGGCGAGGTGGCTTCTCTGCCATCCGAGCGCGGCGCCCCGCTGCGCGCCAACATCCGCTTGCTCGGCGACATCCTCGGTGAGGTGATCGCCGAGCAGGAGGGGACGGAGTTGCTGGCGCTCGAGGAGACGATCCGTGCACTCGCTCGCCGCGAGCGCGAGACCGGCGAGCGCGACGAGCTCGAACGATCGCTCGGGGCTCTCGATGTGGCGACCAAGGGCAAGGTGCTCGCGGCGTTCTCACTGTTCTTCCAGCTGGCGAACATCGCCGAGCAGCACCACCGGGTGCGCCGCCGGCGCGACTACGAGCGAGAGGGAATCGTCGCCGCAGAGTCGCTCGCACAGGCGGCTTCTGCCCTTCGGGGGGCGGGCGGATCGGAGGCCGAGCTCATGAGGGCGGCCGCCCGCCTGCGGGTCGAGCCGGTGCTGACGGCGCATCCGACCGAGGCCACGCGCCGCACGGTGCTCGACGCACACCAGCGAATCGCGCGCCGGCTGCGCCTGCTCGACGACCCGTGGCTCACGCCCCCACGCCGCGAGCGCATTCTGCAGGCTCTCCGCGCCGACGTCACGGTGCTCTGGCAAACCGATCCCATCCGCTCTTCGCGACCGCACGTCGTCGACGAGATCACGCGCGGGCTGTGGTTCTTCGAGACGTCGCTCTGGCAGGCCGTGCCGAACGTGCTGCGGACGTTACGGGCAATCGTTCCGGGCGCCCCCTCCCCGCTGCGCTTCGGCACCTGGATCGGAGGAGACATGGACGGCAACCCGGCCGCCGGCGCCGAAACCATCCGCGAGGCGATCGGGCGTGCACGAGCGCTTGCGATCAGCCTGCATCGCCAGGCGCTACGTGAGCTGGCGCGGGCGTGGGGCATGTCGAGCACCTTGTCCGGTGCAGTGCCCGAGCTTGGAGTAGAAGCTGACGAGCCGTACCGGGCATTCCTGACACGCGTCTGGCAGCGGCTGGGAGAGGACGGATACCGAGACGGATCCGCGCTTCTCGCCGATCTCGATCGTCTCGACACGGCGCTCCGTGGACACCGCGGCGCCTCGATTGCCGACGCGGCGCTCGCCGACGTTCGGGCGCGTGTCGAGACATTCGGGCTTCACCTGGCGTCCGTCGACCTGCGCGCCCACGCCAGCGAGGTCCGTGCGGGGTCGACCCGGCTCGACGCTGCCCTTGCCGCCACCGCGGAGGCCCAACGCCGCTATGGAGACAAGGTGGCCACCCGCTTCATCGTCTCCATGACGACCCGCGCCGACGACGTCCTCGCGGCCGAGAGGCTCGTTCGCCGTGCCCGCGCGACCCTCCGCTGTGTGCCCCTGCTGGAGACGATCGACGACCTCCGCGGTGCCGAGGTGCTCGTCGGCGAGTTGCTCGACGTGTCACCGCGACGCGACCTCGAGGTGATGGTCGGGTACTCCGACTCGAACAAGGACGGCGGATACCTCGCGTCCCGGTGGGAGATCCACCGCGCGCAGGACGCTCTGACGACCCTCGCCGCAGCCCGCGAGGTCGAGCTCACCTTCTTCCACGGCCGCGGCGGGAGCGCCGGCAGAGGTGGTGGTCCGACGCATGCCGCCATCCTTGCGCAGCCGCCCGGTGCGGTCGACGGGCGGCTTCGCGTGACCGAGCAAGGCGAGACGATCGCGTTCACCTACGGTCTGGCGGGGCTGGCAGAGCGCAACCTCGAAGCGCAGGTAGCGGCGACGCTACTCACGACAGGACGGCAGCACGGTGCCGTTGCGCCCACCGGCCGCGACGTCGAAGTGATGGAGGAGCTAGCGACTGCGTCGCTCCACGCGTACCGCTCACTGGTGTGGCAGGATCCGGCGTTCCCTTCGTTCGTCCGAACGTTCACGCCGCTCGACGAGCTCGCGCTCCTGCACATCGGATCGCGCCCGGCTTCACGCCCGGAGCTCGCGAAGAGCGGAGAGCTGGCTGCTCTTCGCGCAATCCCGTGGGTGTTCTCCTGGACACAGACGCGATGCCTGCTGCCGGCGTGGTTCGGCGCCGGCACCGCGTTCGAGGCTCACGGTCTCGATGGAGCGTCCCTGCAAGAGCTGCGCGGGATGGTGGCGCGCTGGCCGTTCTTCCGCGCGCTCGTGGAGAACCTCGAGATGACGCTGACCAAGGCGTCGATGGAGATCGCCGCTGGCTACCTGCGGCTCGTCCCGGCCGGCGCCGACCGGGAACGCATCTGGAGCCTGATCGCTGCGGAGTTCGATCGCACTACGGCCGCGATCCTCGAGATCGTCGAGGCCAACGAGCTGCTCGACCGGCACACAGTCGTACAGCGCTCGATCCGGCTCCGCAATCCGTACGTCGACCCGATGAATGCAATCCAGGTCGATCTGCTCGAGGCGCACCGCGCCGACGACGCTGCCGCGACGCAGCCGCTTCTGCGCTCGATCGCCGGTATCGCGGCGGCGCTGCGCAACACCGGCTGACGACTCAGCACGCTACGCGCGGCGCAGCCCGATGGCCGCCGGTACCGACGCCAGACCGATCGCGGCGATAACCCACATGCACACCGTCGTACCGTGAGCGTCGGCGAGCAGCCCGAGCAGGGCGGTGGCGATCGAGCCGATGCCGATCGACATCCCGAGCACGACCCCCGCGGCCAGGGCAAGGTGCCTGGGCACGGCTTGCTGCGCGACGACGACGAGCGGGTAGAAGTACATGCCGCCGAGAAAGCCGACAACAGGCACGAACAGGAATACGCCGGCCACGCCGAAGAGCGGCAGCAGGAACGTCACGGGTGTCGCCAGCAGGAGCCCGAGCACGACCACCGTCTCGAACCCGTGGCGGTCGGCCATGCGACCGCCGACGACCGTGCCGACGAGGCTCGAGAGGAAGTAGGCGGTGACGGCGGCACCGGCCGTCCCCTTTGACTGGTCAAGGGCGTCCACCATGTACAGCGGGATGAAGGTCGAGAGACCGACGCCCACGATCCCGCGCGAGATCGCACCGAGGGCGGCGAGCCCGAACCGTCGCCAGTCGCTGGGCACGTTCTCCGCGAGCTTGGCTCGTGCCCGGACCGTTGCCTGGGTGAAGCGCGGGGTCTCCCGCCACAGCATCAGCGCGAGGACGATCAGGATCGCGCCCACAAGCGCACTGCCCTCGACCCCGAAGAGCATCCCGCCGAGCGTGGCCACCGCCGGGCCGAGTGCGAAGCCTGCCGATCCGCCGATCGCGAACACACTCATGCCGACGCCGCGCCGCGCTCCCGAGATGCGGTTGGCCTGGCTGATCGCCTCGGGATGAAAGACGGCGACGCCGACGCCGCCGACGAAGAGCGCCGTGGCCGTGGCCCAGTAGTCGTCCACGAGCCCTGCCAGCCCGAAGCCGCCGCCGGCCATCAGGAGGCCGACAGGCATCATCCAGCTGCCGTGCACGCGGTCGGCTGCCGCTCCGATCAGCGGCTGCAAGAAGGCCGAGGCAAGGCTGGAGACGAACACAAGCACCGTCAGCCGCGAGTACGAGTAGCTGCGCTCGTCCTTGAAGAAGAGGAGAAGCGTCGGCAGTGCTCCCTGGAACATGTCCGACGCGACGTGCCCGGCGGACAGGGTGACAAGGGCACGCCGCTCGATCCCGTGCGGGATCATCGCCGCCACTGCCCGCCTCAATCGTTCCCCCAGAGGGCTGACGCCGGGCGCTTCACAGGCCAACCCTACGCGGGGCGCGGATCAGACCGTTCCGCGCAGTGCGAGCACGACCTTCACGAACTGCTGCGTGTCGTCGAAGAGCCCTCGCTCCTGCACCGCCCGCGCACCCTGGTACCAGCCGGCGAGAGCGAGCGTGAGATCGCCGTCGAAGTAGTCGAGCTGCCAGCGAAGGTAGCGCACGCCGGCGCGGACGTTGCCTGCCGCACTACGAGGCGTCCGCTCTCCGAGCAGCACGGTGTCGACGAACTCCCACGTCTCGGGAAGCAGCTGCATGACGCCGATTGCGCCGACGTTCGAGACGACGTCGGGCTGCCAGCCGGACTCCATCCACGCGAGCGCCCGCACGAGCTCACGGTCGACGCCGTAGACACCCGCCCAGTGGTCGAGGTAGCCACGAACGGTGCTCGTCGGCTCCCACGGCAGCCCCGCGGCTCCATTCCGGCGTCGGCCCGCGCCCGCGGGGACACGCAGACGCTGGCCCGGCACCAGAAGACTGGTCAGCGTCATCCCGTTCAGCGCCGCGAGCTCGTATGGGCTGACGTGGTAGCGCTCGGCGATGACGATGAACCCCTCGCCCGGCTGCACAGTGTGCCTCCTGCCCGACGACGTCCTGCGCACCACCACCTTGCCCGGGATGCGCAGCCGCTGGCCGGGCACGAGCGTCGAGCGCAGCGTCAGCCCGTTCGCGCCGGCGAGTCGCGCGACCCGTACGCGATAGCGCCGAGCGATCGCGATGAATCCTTCACCATTCGCCACCGTGTGGAAGAGCGCCTGGCGTGTCGCTCGGGCTCCATAGGCTCGGGCGGCAAGGGCCTGAACCGTGTTGACGCCCACGATCCCGTCCGGCACGAGGCCGCTACGGCGCTGAAACTCGCGCAGGAAGCGCGCGGTCAGCTTGGTGAACCGCCCGTCGACTGCCCGCCCGGGCAGACCGACGTGGCGAAGCTGGAACTCGAGCGAGGCGACATCCCAACCGACCTTGCCCACCCACAGCTCGCGCTGTCCGAGCAACGGGCTACCTAGCCGGCCGAGGGCGCGGCGCGTGCGCCGGCCCACCCTGCCAGTGGGTGAGACCCCGGTCTTACGCTGAAACGCGCGTAGGCCAGAGCGCGTCTGCGGCCCCGGCAGCCCGTCGATGGGGCCGGCGTAGAAGCCCTTGGCGCGAAGCGCCACCTGCAACGCGGCAGCGCTCGGGCTCGCGCCGAGCGCGGGGACGGCGAGGACGAGGAACGCACAGCTGGCCGCGGCGCCGATCACGATCCGGCGAGCCATGGCCCGTTCTTCGCCGCGCGGCGGGCGACTCCTGCGGGCTGCTACTCGCCGTTGGCCGCGAGCGCGCGGCGGGCGAGGTCACACTCGAGCCCGACGCCCGATTCCCGAACGGCGTGCGCCTGCAGCGCCTTCAGCTTGGCACGGAGATCCTCGACGCTCAGGCCAAGCCGGCCGGGCTCGGACAGCGTCCGCTGGAGGTAGAGCGCCTGATCGAAACCGCTTGCAACTGGCATGTCCTCAGGGTCTTCGGATCACCAGTGAGCGCATGCCTCCGAAGGGGGATCTAGCTCTGTGTGGCGCGACCCTCGTTCTACCGTCCGGAAGGCGAGCTATCCTTGTTGTATGGATAGACAACAGCTCGAAGAACTCGTTGCCGAAGGGCTCAGCATCCGTGCAATCGGAGTACGTCTAAGCATCAGTCCTACCGCCGTGCGCCACTGGCTCGCCCGGTACGAACTCGTCACGCTGCGCACAGCGAGGCGCACGATGGTGCCAAGCCCAGTGGGGAAACCGACACCCGATATAGAGGCTCTCTGCCCCCTGCACGGCCTCACGCGACACCGAGTCCGCCGGGACTCCGGAATCAGATGTCTTCGCTGCCGTTCGGAGTCGGTGACGCGCCGACGGCGCAAGGTCAAGGAGGAGCTCGTCCACGGAGCAGGAGGCTGTTGCAGGCTGTGCGGCTACTCCGGGTCGCACGCCGCCCTCGTCTTCCACCATCTCGACCCGGCACGCAAGCGATTCGGCCTGGCCCGGGAGGGTGTCACGCGGTCACTGGCGCGGGCGCGCGAAGAAGCGCGGAAGTGCCTGCTACTCTGCGCTAACTGCCACGCCGAGGTGGAGGCTGGAGTGACGACTCTGCCTGCAACTCTCGTGCAGGACGATCCGGGGTAGCTCAATTGGTAGTAGCGCTCGGCTGTTAACCGAGAGGTTGTGGGTTCGAGTCCCACCCCCGGAGCTCCCGGCTCTGAGAGTTAACGGTGCCGCAATCCGTCCCGTGGGCACGCTGCGTACCCTCCCCTACATGCGGATGCGCGCTGCCACCGGTGTGTGCGTCGCTGTGCTGGTGGCAGCCGGTGCTGCTGCAGCCGCCTCGGTCGACGCCACTGCGGTCACTGAACGGCGGGTCTCACGGCTCGAAGGACCGCAGACGAACCCGACGATCACCGTCGATCCGCGTGACGATCGCATCCTGCTGGCAGGGTCGAACAGCGTGTTCGAGGGGGCGCAGCGCATCTACTCCTCGACAGACGGCGGCGAGACCTGGAAGACGCAGACCACGTTTCAGCCCCCGGTGAACGTTGCCGAGCGCTGCGCTGCAGATCCGGGCGTGGCGATCGACATGACCGGACGTCAGTACTACTCCTTCGACATCGCCTCGCCGTGCCGGGCGGAAGGGCCCTACCGGGTGTACGTGATCACGCGACCCGACGCCGAGTCGGCCTGGTCGAAGCCGATCCTCGTCGCGCCGCTCGCCGGCGCGCGCCTGGACGACAAGCCCACGATCGCGGTCGACAACACCCCGTCGAGCCCTCATTTCAAGCGCGTCTACGTCGCGTGGGCGCGGCTCACCCGGCGGGCGTCGTTCCGTGTGATGATCAGCCACTCGGACGATGGGGGCAAGACGTGGTCGAAAGCGGTTCGCGTGAGCCGCACCGCGCAGGAGCTGAACTACGCGACGATCGGCATCTCCCGGACCGGTGCGGTCTACGTTGCCTGGACCGACGGCACGAACTTCGGGATCCGAATCGCCCGCTCGACCGACGGCGGCCGCACCTTCGGCAAGGAGCACGAGGTCGCCGCGTTCACGATCGTGACCATCCCCCACTGCGGGTCCGGCATCGTGATCCCGGCGCTCCCCCGGGGCTGCCTGCAGGCGGCGCCCACGGTGGTGGTCGACACATCCACCGGCCCGTACTCCGGCCGGGTCTACGTCTCCTACACCGGCACGCATTTTCGAGGGAACCAGGGGACGGCGCTGACGACGTTCACCCCCACCCTCCGGCCGCTCTCTGGCTACCCGGTCGACCGGCGAAGCCGCATCGTCGCGCCCAGCCCCGAGGGCGTCTTCGCCGACCAGTTCTGGCCGCAACCCGCGATCGACCGCTCCACCGGCACGCTGTGGATCTGCCACTACGACACGCGCGGCGACAAAGCACGGAAACGAGCCCGCTACTCATGCACGCTCTCCCGAGACGGCGGTAGGACCTTCGCCCCACCGGTGGCCATCGCCTCCGTCCCCTCCGACGCGACGCAGCCGGGCGCGATCCGCCAGTACGGGTACTACCAGGGACTGGCGGTGGCGAACGGCGTCGCCCATCCCATCTGGACCGACACGCGCGACCTGCCCTCGCATGCGGAGGAGATCTACGCCGCGCGCGTCACCGAGGCGGCGTTCGCCCGATAACGGCGGGGCCCGCGGTCAGCCCGTCGCGACCGAGGTGTACCCGCGCGCGAGCAGCCCCTGCGTGAGCTGCGCGTTCGGCGGCGCTCCTGGGAGAATGCGAGCGTGCGCGGCCCGGTGGACACCCTCGCCCTCAACCTGCGGATGACCAAACGACTCGCCCGCCGGCCGGCGACGCTGGTGGAGCGGCTCGGAGCGCTCGACGAGCGCCTCGTGTTCGTGATCGGCTCCCCGCGTTCCGGTACGACGTTCCTCGCAGGCGCCATCGGCGCGGTTCCCGGGTTTGTCGACCTGGGCGAGGTGGCGCCGCTCAAGGCGGCCGTCCCCCGGCTCGCCGGCGCGAGCGAGATCGTGGCAGCGGGCGCGCTCAGGAAGATCCTCGGGCGCGCCCGGCGGTTCGGCCTCGTCGGCTCGGTCCGCGCCGTCGAGCAGACGCCGGAGATGGCGTATCTCGCCGACGCCGCCGCAGTTGTCTTCCCGGACGCACGGTTCGTCCACATCGTCCGGGACGGGCGTGACGTTGTGTGCTCGCTGCTCGAGCGCGGCTGGCTGGGAGCGGGCCGCACCGGCGGGGCCGACGACGCCGGCCTCTCCTACGGGGTCGACGCCCGCTTCTGGGTGGAGCCCGAGCGGCGGGCCGAGTTCGGGACGGTCTCGGAAGCCCGCCGGGCGGCCTGGGCCTGGAGGTGCTACGTGTCCGCAGCGCGGGCGGCGCGCTGCGACGTGTACGAGCTGCGCTACGAGGCGCTGGCGGCGGATCCCGCGGCCGTTGCGATCGAGCTTGCCGCCTATCTCGGCTGCGCCTCGGAGCCGCTGGCGCGTGGTCTGGCGGCGGTGCACCGCGACTCGATCGGCCGCTTCCGGCGCGATCTCGGCGCAGAGCAACTGGCCGACGTCGAGGTCGAGGCAGGAGTGCTGCTCGCCGAGCTCGGATACAGCTGAACGACGACGCTCAGCGGACGTCGACAAGCAGTTTCAACACGAGCGCGAGCTGCGCCTGAAGCTCGGTGAGCCCTTTCAGGTCGTCGGACTGGCGCGCGGCGTCCAGCGACCGCCGGAGCTCGCGCTCGCGGAGCCGCAGGACCAGCTCCTTTCCGGTCCGTTCGTCGATCTGCTCGAACCCTGCCACCGCATCGAGCTCGGCGTGGAGCTCGAGATCCGGCTCGACTGCGGCCAGCATCGCCTCGTGGAAGGCCCGGTACGCGGGGTCGACGAAGTGATCTGCCGGCAGCTCGCGCAGCGCGCGGGCGACCTCGGGGAAGGCGAGCCCGGCGGCCAGCGCGTCGCGTTCGAGCCGCCGCGACGCGTCCAGCAGGCGTGCCGGGACGCCGGGCGCGGTTCCGGGCCGGGATAGCGTCGAGGCGGCGCCCATGGCGCGAAGCCCGGTCAGCGTCTCTCTCGGCAGCTCGAGCCGGTCGGCGACGAGCCGCAGAGCCTCCTGACGCTCCGGCGAGTCGGGGACGCTCTCGAGGATCTCGCGCGCGCGCACGTAGGCCTCCTGCCGGTCGGTCGCGCGATCGAGAGCGAGACGGACTCGGTGGAGGACGTAGCTCGCCGCCTCGGGGATCCGGCCGAGGAAGGCCTGCGGATCGTCCGCCGCGTCCTTGCCGGCCAGCAAGGTCACCACTCGCACCTCGAACCCCTGCTTGTGCGCCAGCTCCATGCCGCGCAGCGTCGCCTCCTCGCCGGCCGCGTCCGCGTCGAAGCACAGGTAGATGCGCTTCGTCAGCCGGCCGAGCTCCCTCAGCTGCGTGTCCGTGAGCGCCGTACCCATCGAAGCCACGACGGGCAGCACACCCGCCTGCCGGAGCGCGATCACGTCCATGTTGCCCTCGACGACGAGCGCGCGGTTCTCCTTGGCGATAGCCGTGCGGGCGAGGTGCAGCCCGTAGAGCAGGTTGCCCTTCTTGAACAGGTCGCTCTCCGGGGAGTTGACGTACTTGCCGCGCAGCGGATCGTCCTCTCGGAGCTTGCGCGCCTGGAAGCCGAGCACACGGCCGCGCGCGTCGGCCAGCGGGAACATCAGCCGGAACGGGAAGTAGTCCTTGCCGCGCGCGTTGGCGAGCCCGGCCGCGCGCAGTTCGTCGGCGGAGAATCCTCTTTCGCGCGCTTTCGCCGCCAGCCCGTCTCCGAGCGAGAGGCCGAGCCGAAACTCGCGCGCCGTGTCCTCCCCAATGCCTCGCCCCTGGAGATACTCGCGCACCCCGGCCCCCTGCGAGCTCTCCCACAGCGCTCGCTCGAAGTACGAGGTCGTCTGCTCGAGCAGCGCGAGGTGCCGCTCGCGCCGCCGCCGTGCCTGATCCTGGCCTGGCGCAGTCTCCTCGTACTCGAGCGTGATCCGATAGCGCTCGGCCAGCCACTCGATTGCCTCCACGTAGTCGAGCCCTTCGGACACACGGACGAAGCGGATTGCGTCGCCCCCGGCGCCGCACCCGAAGCAGTGGTAGAAGCCCTTGCCCGCGCTCACCGAGAAGCTCGGGGTCTTCTCGTCGTGGAAGGGGCAGCGGCCGCTGAAGCGATCGCCTCCTACCTTCCGCAATGCCACCCGTGTGCCGACGACGTCCACGATGTCGGTCCGCTGCTTGACCTCCTCGACCGACGTGTCCTTGATGCGGGCCACGGCTAGTGCGCCCTCTCACAACGTCGCGCTCGAAACCGCTGACTCGCGGCAAGCGCGCGAAGCGCGCCCTTCAGGATCACAGGCCGGCTGCGCCGGCAGCCGGCCCGTGCAACAAACATGGTGCGGCGGCTCACAGCGATCATGGAGATTGTGTCGGGGTCAGGCTTAAGCCTGACCCGACTCCGTTTCTGTTTATCGTTGTGGGACGCCTCACTAGAGCGACGCCGCGTAGTCGAGGGCAAAGCGGTCGGTCATTCCGGAGAGATAATCGACGACACGGGTCGGAAAGTCGTCCTCTCCCTCGGGGACGCGGCCGGGCTCGGCGACGAGGGCCGCGAAGATCCGCGCGACGGCGTCCCGTGCCTTCGCGTGCTCCGGCTCGACGTGCGGGCCGAGGTAGACGCGCTCGAACATAAAGGTGCGAAGCCGGAGCATCGCGGAGCCGATCTCCTCGCTCTGGCTGATCGTGCCGGTGACGGCCGAGCTCTCCACGATGTCGTGCACGAGCCGATCGATGCGCCGCGACCCGCTCGTGCCGAGCAGCGCGATCTCCTCCTGTGGCAGGTCGCGCGGGCGCAGCAGCCCGTAGCGGAGCGCGTCGTCGATGTCGTGGTTGATGTACGCGACCCGGTCGACCAGCCGCACGATCGCACCTTCGAGCGTCGCCGGCTGCTGCTCTCCCGTGTGCGTGAGGATCCCGTCGCAGACCTCGTACGTGAGGTTCAGCCCCTCCGCGATGCGCCGCGACTGCTCGTTGTGGCGGAAGCGGCGGTCGAAGGCCTCCTGCGCGAGCCGGTCGAGGGCGTCCTCCCCCGCATGGCCGAACGGGGTGTGGCCCATGTCGTGTCCGAGCCCGATCGCCTCCGTGAGATCCTCGTTCAACGAGAGGGCGCGCGCGACGACCCGCGACATTGCAGTCGTCTCGAGCGTGTGGGTGATACGGGTGCGGTAATGGTCGCCGGCGGGATCGATGAAGACCTGGGTCTTGCCCTTGAGGCGCCGGAACGGCTTCGAGTGGACGATGCGGTCGCGGTCGCGCTGGAAGGGAGTGCGGAGAGCGGACTCCTGCTCGGGTGCGCGGCGCCCCGCGGTCTCGGCCGAGCGGACGGCCTGAGGCGAGAGCCAGTTCGCCTCGAGCTCGTGCCAACGGTCCGTGAATCCCCCTCCTTTCATGGACTCAGGGTAGACGCGTGCCGGGCGGCAGCAGGTGCCAGATAGCAGGCGCTCGCACCGAGATGCAGGCACGCCGCGACGAGGCCGACGGCCGCGTACCCCCCGATCTCGAGCGCAGCGCCTCCGAGCGCCGCGCCGGCCATATACCCGGCCTGCATGTACGAGGTGCGAAGCCCCATCAGGGTCAGCCGCAGCGAATCGTCCAGCGCGAGGCCGGCCGAGCTGCCGGCGAGACTACGGCCCGACGCGAGAAACGCAACTGCCCCCATCAGCGCGACGGTCACGGCGACCGCGGGCCGCCAGGCGTACTGCAGGATGGAGGCGACGGCCGCCAGTGGGGGGATCCAGACAAGCAGCGCGAGCGAGCGGCGGCCGAGCGAGCGCCGGAAGACGAGACTGCCCGGGACGTACGTCAGGTAGCCCAGACCGAGCAGGATGCCGGTGGTCGTCACACTCAGCCCGTACGAGTCCTCGAGCAGGGCACCTCCGTACACGATCACCGTGGCCCAGCCGCCGAAGACGAGGAGCTCACCGAGCGACCACCGGACCGCTCCTGGCGTGGCGAATGCCTGTGCGAGTCGGCTTCGGTGGGCCGCCCGGGGGAGGGCGGGAAGCCGCAGGGCGAGCGCGACGGCGAGCATCGCGAGCCCGGCCGGCAGCAGCCACGCCCACCGCCAGCCGTTTTCCGCGGTCACTCCGACGAGCGGGAGCATCACGAGCCACGCCAGCGGCGGCCCGAGCAGCGCGGTCGCCAGAGCCGCCGTGCGGTGCTCGGGCCTGCTCCACTCGACGCTGCCGGCCATGGCGGCGGGATAGGTGGCCGCGATCCCGAGACCGACGATCACCTGCGCAGCCGCCAGCGCACCGAAGGTCGGTGCCACTGCACTGAGCGCAGCCCCCGCAGCGAGCAGCGCCAGACCGCCCACGAGAAGCGCGCGCAGGCCGAGGCGAAGCGCAAAGAGCCCGATCATGAGTGCGCCGATCGCCGCGACGAAGCCGGTGACGGTGCGCAGCTGACCGGCGGCCGCGACGGAGACGTCGAGATCGGCAGCGAGCTCCGGCAGCAGGGGCGCAAGGATCAGCACACCGGTCTGGGCGGCGAAGAGCCCCGCAAAGGTGGCAGCGCCGACCGTGCCGAGCCGCTCCGAACCGCCCGCTCCGACGGCGGTGCTCAGAAGGCGCGCGACTGGCCGCCGTCGACCACGACGCAGGTGCCGAGGACCCACGACGCGCGAGGCGAGACGAGGAACGTGACGACGTCCGCGACCTCGCCGACGGTGCCGAAGCGACCGCCGGGAATCTCCCGGGCGACGAAGTCGGCCATGGCCTGCGGATCCTCGATCGCACGGCGATCCCAGCTGCCGCCGGGGAACCTCGTCGACCCCGGCGCGACGCTGAAGACACGCACCCCGTCGACAGCGAAGTCGCGTGCCATCGCCTTGGCCAGGCTCATCTCGGCGGCCTTGGCGACGTTGTAGCTGGGCCCTCCCCCGCCCTCGCGGCCCCAGACGGAGGCGATCACGCAGACGACACCTCCGCGTGCCGCCAGCTGAGGATAGGCGGCCTGGGTCACTTCCAGCGCGGGGAACAGGTTCTTGTTCAGAACCGTCGCAAGATCCTCGCGATCGACCGCCTGTGCGGTCTTCGCACCGGAGCCCCCGACGTTGTTGACGACGATGTCGAGCCCTCCGAACGTCGCGACGGCACCGGCGACGACGTTCTCCGCACCTTCGCGCGTGGTGACGTCCGCGAGAACCCCGTGGGCCCGACCCGGACCTGGCGCCTCGGCCACTGCCGCGTCGAGGGTCTCGGCGGTCCTGGCGCACAGCACGACGTCGACACCTTCCTCGGTGAGCCGGTGAGCGATCCCCTTACCCAGGCCGCGGCTGGAGCCGGTGACGAGCGCGACCTTTCCGGTGAGCTTGAGATCCATCGCGGGCTAGCCTAGTGCCCATGGCATCAACGACGACGAGGATCCTGCTCGCCCGCCACGGGGAGACCGACTGGAACCGCGAGAGGCGCTTCCAGGGTCACGCGGATCCACCACTCAACGAGCTCGGGCGCCGGCAGGCGCGCGACCTCGCAGAGTCGCTCGTCGGCGCCGGGCTGACCGCGCTGTACACCAGCGACCTGCGACGTGCGGCGGAGACTGCGGAGGTCCTGGGCAGCATGCTCGGTGTGGACGTGGTCACGCATCCGGGGCTCCGCGAGATCGATGTCGGGGCCTGGTCGGGCCTGACCCGTGAGGAGATCATCGAGCGGTTCCCGGGCGAGTGGGAGAACTGGGCTCGGGGGGCGATCACGATGCGTGGCGGAGAGCCCCGCGAGCTGTTCCAGAAGCGCGTCCTGAACGCGGTGGTCGAGGTGGCAGGAAGACATCCCGGGGAGCTGGTCGGTCTGGTCGCTCATGGCGGTGTCGTGCGCTCGCTGCAGCGCCACGTGCTCGGCGACGCGATGCCCGTGCTGGAAAACGGCGCCACCTGGGAGGTGTGGTTGCAGCGCGGCTCGCTTGTCTCGGCGGGAGAACCGGTGCCTGACTGACGGTCGGGCACCCACTCCGACGGCGCGTCCATGCAGGTGCCTGACCGACGGTCAGGCACCAGGTTCGAACCGGCGGTCGCTCCTCGGGGCGGTCGACCCTGGTGGATCTCTAGACTTGTGACGTGGAGGACTACACGAACAAGTACAAGGGCGAGCAGGTCGAGCTGGCGCTGTTCGGCGGTGAGTATCAGGACGGCGTGCTGACGGCGTACTGCTCGATCGAGGACGTCCCGCACGTCGAGCTCAACGGGCACATCCTGGTGCCCCTGCAGAACGTGGCCTCCATCCACTGCACGAGCCGGTGCGACGCGCCGCAGGGCGACGACTGGCCTCCGCGCGGCCTCATGGACGAGGGTGGCGACGAGCCGCCCGAAGATCTCTGAGCAGCCGGCGCGCGTGCGCGCGGCCGGGCTCCGCAACGGGCTGAAATGCCTGCTTCTGGTGGCGGCGATCGCGGCGCCTGCCGGTGCCATCGGATGGCTCCTGGCCGACCGCCCCGGGGCCACGCTGTTCGCTTTGTGCGCCTTGATGGGGGCTGTGGGGGCGTGGTGGCTCGGTGACCGCGCGCTGCTCGGAACCCTCGGCGCGCGGCCATATGCGCTGGCCGAGGATCCGATGTTGCGCTCCACGACAGACCGGCTCGCCGCCCAGCTGGGTGTTCCGGCACCGCGCCTGGCGCTGATCGCGGACGGATTCCCACGGGCGTGCCTGGTCGGCCGTGGCGCCGAGTCGACGACGCTCGTCGTCTCCACCGGCCTCCTGAGCGCCCTCCCCGGGCCGGAGCTGGAGGCCGTGATCGCGCACGAGCTCGCGCATGCGAAATCGCTCGATGTGCTGTCCCAGACGTGGACGGTGCTGTTCTCCTCGACGCTGGTGGAGGTGACCCGGATCGGCGGGTGGTTCTCCCGCACGCTCCTCTATGTATTGGCGCCGGTCGGCGCCGCAGCGACACACGCCATGCTGTCACCGAAGCGCGAGTTCGCGGCCGACGCTCTTGCCGCTTCGGTGGTGGGTTGGGAGCACATGGCCGATGCGCTCTTGCGGCTCGACAAGGCCGGCGACCTTGTCCAGTTCTCCGCGATCGTCACCTCGGAGCCGTTGTGGACGGTCAGCCCGTTCGACGTCTCACATGGGCTGGCGCGCATGTTCTCCACTCATCCGCCGGTCGAGAAGCGCGTGGAGCGGCTGCGCAAGCTGAGCGTCGCCGCCTGACCCGGGTTCGCCGGTCAGGCAAGCCGCTTCGCCATCATGATGTCGGGCTTGCCGAGCCCGTTGGCATCTGGCACGACCCCGACGACCGTGTACCCGCAGCGCTGGTAGAAGGCGAATGGGTGCCCGCGCAGGTCGCGGATCGTACGAAGGCTCTCGGTCAGGTTCTCGTAGAGGTCGACGCCGGACAGGGACGTCTGACCGACCTCGTCGTCGGTGCCGAGCCGGAGTGTGAGGCATCCGAGCGCGCGAACGCGGCGCTCGAGCTCGGCGACGAGGGCGCGACCGACGCCGCGACGCTGATG
>JBJXGY010000133.1:0-3563 GCA_046160185.1 Gaiella sp.
GTGAGCGTCGGGCCCGCCTGCGTGCGGATCGCGTCGCCGCGACCGACGAGCCCGGCGAGCGCTCGATCGACGCTCCCGCGCTTGAGCCCGAGTGGGGCGAGGGTCTCCTCGGCGTACAGCCCTCCCGAGCGAGTGGCCAGGGCGAGGGCGACGCGCTGCTCGTTGACGGGGAGCGATTCCCACCGCGCGCGCAGCGACCCCTCGGCTCCGGTGAGAGCACGGGCGCGCGCCTCCCACAGGGCCTCCTCGTCGGCGGTCGCCCCGCGCGGGATCAGCTCCCACAACTCGTGCGCGAGCAGCATCGTGCGTTGCGGGTGACCCCGAGTCAGCTGCACGAGCGGGTCGAGCGCACCGCCGACGGCGCGCCGCGTGACGCGGAAGCGCCGCTCCACGGCGTCGGCGACCTCGTCGAGCGGCAACGGGCCGAGCGCGATCGGAACGGCATGGTCGAGCAAGGGGCGCGAGGGGTCCTCGAAGAGGCGCTCGACAAGGCTCGGGGAGGAGCCGGCGAAGACGTACGACGCAACCTCGGTCTGGTGCTGGATGACACTGCGCAGGATGCCGTCCGCCCCTTCGATGCGAAGCAGATCCTGCACCTCGTCGAACGCCACCAGCGTCCTTGCCTTCGTGCGCTCGTGCACCCGCACGGGGAGCTCCAGCAGCCGGAGCAGCACGGCCTCCACGTCGACGCGGGGATTCGAGCGCAGGGTCGCAGCAAAGCCGCCTCCGCCCAGCGAGAGCCCGATCTGCCAGGAGCGAAGCAGGCTGTCCACCGTCTTTCGCAGCGGCCCCTTGACGCCGTGCTCGTAGGCGCGCTCGATCCGCACCACCAGCGACGAGAGCGAAAGGACGCCTTCCAGGTCGACGAGCGCGGAAACCATGCCACCCCGCTCCGCATCCCCGAGCAGACGGCGGAGGACGGTCGTCTTTCCGTAGCGACGAGGCGCGACGAGCCGTGCGGCGTGACCACCCTTGGCCAGCTGCAGGAGCCTCACCACGTCCCGGTCGCGGCCGATCACCTCGTCGTCGGCAAGTGCTCCCGCGATCGGGAAGGGGTTGACGTCCACGCCTCTCATGCGATTGCAGTCTGCATCATATCGGCACAATTGTCGACATAAGGTAGGCGTAACGACCTTGCTGGTGTAGGCATGTGGTAGCGTCGCCGAGCCGATGCGCGTCTGGATCGACGTCACGAACTCGCCGCACGTGCAGTTCTTCCGGCCGCTCGTCCACCTGCTCGAGACGCGGGGGGACGAGGTCACGATCACTGCACGACGGTTTGCACAGACCCTCGAGCTGTTGGACGACGCGGAGCTCTCGTACACCGTGATCGGCCCTCCCCACGCCGGCGCGGGCCGGGCACGGAAGATCGCCGCCATGGTCGCCCGGGTCGGCGCGCTGCGCAGCTTCGCCAGGCACAGAGGCTTCGGCGCCGCGCTCTCGCACGCCTCGCACGAGCTCCCACTCACCGCGCGTCTCCTCGGAATCCCCTCGAGCTACGCGTTCGACTACGAGTTCGCCAGGGAGCAGCACACCATCGGCTGCCGGGCTGCGACACGGGTGGTCGTGCCCACGGTGATCCCTCAGGACCGGCTCGACCGGCTGGGCGCACCGTCGCGCAAGGTCACGCGGTACGAAGGTCTCAAAGAGGAGTACTACCTCCACGGCGTTCGTCCGGACACGCTGATCACCGACCACCTCGGCGTCGACCCGGCCCGCGTGCTGGTCGTGGTACGGACTCCGCCAGAGGTGTCGCTGTACCACCTCCATGGCAACCCGCTCTTCGAGGCCGTCCTCGAACGGCTCGGCCGGGATCCCTCCGTGCACGCCGTCGTGCTGCCGCGGACGCCGGAGCAGCGGGCTGCGGTCGTGGAGCGTGGGCTGCCGTCGTTGATCGTCCCCGCGCGCGCGATCGACGCCGCCGGTCTCGTCGCCGCCGCCGACCTGGTGGTGTCGGCCGGCGGCACCATGAACCGGGAGGCAGCCGCGCTCGGGACGCCGGTGTACACCACCTTCGGGGGACGCCTCGGGGCCGTCGACGAACACCTGCTCGCCGAGGGGCGCCTACGCGAGCTCCGTTCAGCAGGCGACATCGTGCTCGAACGAAGGCCGCCGAGCGAGCGCGCTCCCGGACGGGACCCTCAGGTCATGCTCGACCTGATGCTGCCGCCGGGGTAGACCGGCGCGCGAGGACGTGGTACACCCCGAGGCACAACGGACAGGAAAGGGGGGAGAATGCTGCGCAGAAGTCATGTGACTGCGATCCTCGCCGCCCTGACGATCGCCGCCGGACTCACGGCGACGCTCGCTCAGGCGGACAACTCGAGCGGCTTCCGGACGGCCCAGCCGGCGATGCTGACACCGGTCATGGCCGGGGTTGCCATCAAACCGCTCCTCACGGTCGGCGACCGGCTGCCAAGCGGCTTCCGCTTCGAGGCGATCCCGGACGGCATCGCCGTCAACGCCCGCGGTGAGGGCCGCGCCGACGTCTACGTCAACCACGAGACCAGCAAGGTGCCGTTCCCGTACAACACGGCGAACCCGACGGCGGCGAACGGCGAGAACGACTTCGACAACTCGCAGGTCAGCCGGCTGATCTTGAACCAGCGCTCCGCCGGTGTGCTCAACGGCTCGTTCGCGATCTCCAGCAGCGCCGGGTACCAGCGCTTCTGCTCGAACTACCTCGCCACCGAGCGCGAGGGGTTCGACCGCAAGATCCTGTTCACGAACGAGGAGAGCCCCGACTACGTGCTGCGCAAGGAGGCGTCCTGGCCACCTGCGCTCGGCAGCGCTGACGAGCGGGAAGCCGGTCTGGTCGTGGCGCTCGATATCAAGACCGGCAAGAGCCACCCGATCTACGGCATGGGCCGGCACAACCACGAGAACACGGTGGCCATCCCGGGCTTCAGGCAGCGCGTCCTGCTCTCGGGCGACGACACGTTCACCAGCGGCCCGCTGACGATTCCCGCCGGCGGCCCGCTGACGGCCACCGCGGTGCCGTCACAGTCCCAGCTCTACTCGTACATCGCGAGGAACACCGACGACGTGCTCAAGGACCGCGGCGACCTCTACGCCTTCGTGCCTGACACACCCGGGCTCAACTACTACAGCTTCACGCCCGGGTCGACGATGAGCATCTCCGGACGCTTCATCAAAGTGCCCAGGGACATCGCCACAGGCCTCAAGCCAGACGGGACGGAGCTCAAGGCGGCGGACAAGGGGTACCCCCTGCCGCCCACGAACGGCAGCTGGCAGACCGATCTCCGCTCGGCCACACCGGTCGGGATCGACGGGCCGCAGTGGGTGCTCGAATACTGGAGCGACCTCAACAACGTCTTCCAGTTCGTTCGGGTCGAGGACATCGCCTACGACAAGCGACAAGGGATGGGGAACGTCGTGTACATCGTCGACTCCGGGCGTGGCCGCCGGGTCGACCAGAGCCTGGACACGCCGTTCCGCTCCACGAACGGGCGGGTCTGGAAGATGGTGCTCGACCGCAGGGATCCGACCCGCGTCACGTCACTGAGCGTGTTCGTCGAGGGTGACGACAACCCGGTGAAGAC
>JBJXGY010000134.1:0-3219 GCA_046160185.1 Gaiella sp.
CCTCGTGCAGGTTGGGGAACTGCTTGAAGCGCGGATCGAGATGAGCGCCCGAAGCGATCATCACCGGCTCGCGCTCGGCCGCGGCGAACCCGGTGATGCCCTCGCCCGTGCGCATGCGCGGGGCGACTGTGGCGTCGTCGACCGCTGTCCCGTGCGTGGCTCGTAACACCAGCTCCCGGGCCGTCTCGTCGTAGAGGTAGACGAAGCAGGCGTCGGTCTGCAGCGCCGCGGCCACCTCGTGGGCGATCAGCTCCAGCACCTCCTGCACGTCGAGCGTCGACGACACCGCGTCGATCGTGCGCGTGAGCAGGCGCAGGTGCCGGGCGGTGGTCTCCACGATCTCATCGTACGAGGGGCAGGTCGGGCCTGCGCCGCCGCTCAGCCCGCGCCCTGGAGGGCGTCAACAAGTGACGCCAGCTGCCGGCCGCGTTCAAGGAGGCCGCTCACCGGCGCCTGCTCGGGCATCAGGTCTGTGAGAAGGTTCGCACCGAGATAGAACGTGATCATCGCCAGCGCCAGCTCGCGGGCGGGTGCCAGCTCTCGCAGCGGGTTTCCCTCCAAGGCGCCGACGATCGTCTGTTCGGCCAGGTCGAGCCACGGTTCGAGAAGAGCCGTGACTCCCCGGGCCAGCTCGGGCCGCGACACGGCGGCGCCGACGAGCTCCGCGACGACGCGGACATGCCCCGAGGCGACGTCTCCGACGTAGTGTTCACCCAAGCGCTCGACTAGACCGGCAAGCGAGTGTGTGTCCACAACCGCCTCGCGGTAGCGCTCGAGCCGGGCTGCGCTCGACGTGGCGAGCGCCTCGACGAGCAGGTCGTCCACCGATTCGAAGTAGTAGAAGACGAGCGCCGGGTTGACCCCGGCCAGCTCGCCGATCCCGCGCGACGACGTGTCCGCATACCCGCGAAGGCGCAACGACTCGAACGCCGCGGCCACGAGCTTCTCCCGCGTATCCCCTCTCGGTCTTCCCACTTGTATTTGATCATACGATTAAGTATTGTTAAGCGCATGATCAACAACTTCCGCCATCCGGAGATCGGGCTCGTTCTCCTCTGGCTCGGCTTCATCGTCGGCGCCGGCGTCCTCATCGCGTTCGCGATCACGGTGAGCGGCGTGATCAGCTCGTGGATGCACCACGAGGCAACTCGGGCGCAGAGGCACCGAGGCGCGTGAGCCGCCGAATCGTCGTCGCGGGCGGCCGCGGGTTCCTTGGGGCCACCATCACCGATCGCTTGCGCGCCCGCGGCGACGCTGTCACTGTGCTCACGCGCTCACGTGCCGCGGAGGGAGAGGCCGAATGGAACGGGCGCTCACTCGGGGAGTGGGCTGCATCACTCGACGGCGCCGACGCCGTCATCAACTTGTGCGGTCGTTCCGTCGACTGCCGGCACACCGCGCGTAACCGTCGAGCGATCATGATGTCGCGACTGGAGTCGACGCGGGCGATCGGCCAGGCCGTCGCGGAGTGCACCCGCCCGCCCGCCGTTTGGCTCAACGCCTCGACGGCGGTGATCTATCACCCGTCCGATCAGTTGCCGTGTAACGAGGACAGCCCGATTGGCGACTCCCTTGCTGCACGCACACGCTTCGACATCCGGGTGGCCACAGCATGGGAACGGGAGCTCCGGTTGGCCCCGGCCAAGGACACCCGGAAGGTCGCCCTTCGCATCGGGATGGTGCTCGGGAACGGAACGAACAGTGCATTTCCCATCCTCTGCCGGCTTGCACGCTTCGGGCTCGGCGGCCCGCTTGCAGGAGGAGCTCAGTGCGTCTCGTGGGTACACGAACTGGACGTCGCGAACGCGGTCGACTGGCTGATCGCGCGAGTGGGCATCGAGGGGCCGGTGAACGTCGTGTCGCCTTCCCCGGTGACGAACGCTGCCTTGATGGCTGCGATCCGCGAGGCGCTGGGCGTCACCTTCGGAGTGGCCCTCCCCGGAGCCGCCCTGAAGATTGGGGGGATCGTCTTGCGCACGGAACCGGCCATGGTGATGAGAGGCCACCTCGTCGTTCCGCAACGACTTCTCGAGTCTGGGTTCGCGTTCGCGTATCCCGACCTGGCGGATGCGGTCGGCAATCTCGTAGCTGACGGTCAGCGTGACACGTCCCCAGTCCGCACGTAGGCTCCGGGGAGCGCCTTGGCTCGATGTGCTGGTGTACGCAGCGGCCGGGCTCTGGTTTCTGTCGGCATCTGTCGCGATTCGCGGCGCGGCCATCTCGGAAAGCGGCTGGCTCTACTACTTCTTCCTCTTCCCGGTTGTGCTCGTGGCGCGATCGGCGTCTCATCGCAAGCGAGTCGCGAACCCGGTCGCTCGAATCCTCGTCGCTCTGGTAGCAGCCGTTGGAATGATCGTTTCGATAGTCGGGACCTGGGGCGCCGCGGCACCGGCCGTGATGGCCATCTACGTTATGGTCTGGTCAACTCGCCTCGGGGCGGTGGCGTTTCGGCAGGTTTGGCGTGTTGCGCGTCGCGACCACGCCGCACCAGCCAAGCGGTAGCGTGCGCGCCGTGCCCCCCACGGACGCCGCGATCCTCGACGCGGTCGAGACGCAACGGCCGCCGCGCGTTCCCTGCGAGGACGTCCTCTTCGACTAGGAGCGCATCGCCACGGCTCCAGCCAGCGGCTCTCCACCTTCTAGCGAGCTGAGCCGCCCTCAGGGCGGCTCCCGGGGCCTGCTCAGCGCCAAGTCGCTCAGCGCAGGTACTCGACGGCCACGGCCCCGAGCACGGGCACCGCGATCGTCAGCGCGAAGCTGACGTACCCGACCACGACGAGACGGCGCCGGGTCGCCGGTGCCTCGGGTGAGCCCTCGCGCAGCTGTCGCTGCAGCTTCGGCCCGAGCACGGAGTTGTGGATCACCGAGGCGATCACGAGGAACACGACGAGGACGGACTTGGCGATCAGCGTCTTGTCGAAGCTCGTCGAGAGCGCCTGCTCGTTGAAGCCGCCGTGGTGGTCGGTGAGCCAGAGCCCGGAGACGATCGCCACCGCCATCGCCCCCCACCCGAGCGGCCTCCAGCGCAGGCCGAGCGCCCGCATCGCGGTGGCGCGGGCCTCGCCCTCGAGCTTCCGCACCGCAGGCACGCCGGCCACGATCAGCGCGATCGAGCCGCCCACCCAGATCATCGCGGCGAGGAGATGGATGATCCGCATCGCGGTGAACACTCTCTGAGGCTAACCTGCCCGCCGTGGGTACCGCGCCGCTCCTCTTTCT
>JBJXGY010000135.1:0-4094 GCA_046160185.1 Gaiella sp.
TCCTCGCCCGCTCGAGATCGAGGCGCGAGCACGACTTCACGTCCGGGTCGGCTCCGCTCGCCGGCTGGTACGGCGTGCGCGTACAGCTGACCGCCGGCGGTCGCGCGAGCTACCGGCTCGAGCTCACGCCCGGCTAGACCCCTCAGTCTCGAGCCCGAAGCTCTCGTTCCGGAACGTCTCTCAGCACGCGGGCGGGGGAGCCCACGACCACGACCCGTGGCGGCACGTCCCTGGTGACGACCGCTCCGGCGCCGACGAACGCCTCTTCTCCGATCTCGACCCCCGGGCAGAGCACGGCGCCGCCGCCGATGCGGGCGCCGCGGCGGATCGTCGGTCCCTTCATCAGCGCCCGGCGCTCCTCGGTGCGGCCCATGAAGTTGTCGTTCGTGGTCACCACGCAGGGCGCGATGAACACGTCCTCCTCCAGCAGCGAGTAGGCCGTCACGTACGCGCCCGCCTGGATCTTCGTGAACGCGCCGACCGTGGTGTCGTTCTCGATCAGCGAGCCGCGGCCGAGCACGACGTCGTCGCCGAGAGTGACGCGCTCGCGCACACAGGACTGGTCGCCGAGGATCACTCGCGCGCCTACCGTCGTTCCCGCGAAGACGATCGCGCCCGTGGAGACCACGGTGCCGGCGCCGATCACGGCGGGCGGCAGCGGCTCCCGCGCCGCTGTCGAGCGCGGCGAGAGCACGGGCTGCTTGCCCACGACCGCGTACTCGAGCACTTTCACATCCTCCCCGAGCACGGTGCCCGGGTGCACGATCGCCGTGGGGTGGATCTCAGCCGCCACGGAGCGATTCTGTCAGCCGGTCGAGCGCCCGCACCACGACCAGCCCGTCGCGAGCCTCCCGGTGGTCGCCGGGGCCTTCGGCCACCAGCCGCAGGAAGTGCTGCACCTCGAGGCGCAGCGGCTCGTCGTTCGGTACCTTGGGGCTGAAGATGTCGCCGGTGCGGGTGCGCCACTCGCCGTACGACTCGGACGGTTCCCACGGTGCCTTGTCGTACACGGTCACCTTGCGCTCCAGCTCCATGTCGTCGAACACGGCCATCCGCTCTGTGCCGACGACGGTCATCTTGCGCATCTTGTGCGGGTCGAGCCAGGAGAGATGCATGTGCGCGACCTTGCCGGAGGGAAAGCGCAGGTAGCAGAAGACGACGTCCTCGATGCCCGGCTGCAGGAAGTCGCGACCATGCGCCACCACCTCGTCCGGCTCCTCGCCGAGCAGCCAGAGGATGACCGAGAGGTCGTGCACGCCGAGCGACCAGAGGGCGTTCTCGTTGGAGCGGATCACACCCAGGTTCTGCCGGTTGCCGTACACGCAGAGCACGTCGCCCAGCGAGCCGGTGTCGATCAGCTCCTTCACGCGTCGGAGGCCGGGGTGGTAGAGGAGCAGGTGGCCGGGCATGAGGACGAGGTCACGTGCCTCGGCGAGCGCGAGCAGCTCCTCCATCTCGACGCCTTTGGTGGCGGGGGGCTTCTCGACGAAGACATGCTTGCCCGCTTCGAGTGCCTGCTTGGCAAGGGCGTAGTGGGTCGGTACCGGTGTGGCGATCACGACCGCGTCGAGCTCTTGGTCCTCGAGCAGGTCCTCGAAGCGTCCGGTGACGCGCGTGTTCGGGTAGCGCGCGCCGAACAGCTCGCGGAGCCGCTCGGACGGGTCGCAGATCCAGTCGAGGCGCGCCAGCTCGTCGAAGTTTCGGACGAGGTTTTTCCCCCAGTTGCCGACACCGGCCTGGCCTACCCGGATCGACGTCAAAGCTTCCAGATCTTCCCGTCGGAGATCCCGGCCCGCCCCGTGGCGTTCCGGAAGTCGATCACGAGCCGCGCACGCGAGACGAGGTCGGCGTAGTCGATCGACGTGTGGGCGGTTGCGATCACGACGGCGTCGTAGGCGCCCGGATCGAGCGGGACGGAGGTCAGGTCGAGCCCGTTCTCGCGGAAGCTGGGGACATGCGGGTCGTGGTACGAGACCTGGCCGCCGGCGCCCTCGAGCAGCTCGATCAGCTTGACCGCAGGTGACTCGCGCATGTCCGAGATGTCGGCCTTGTAGGCGACGCCGAGCACGAGGATCTTCGAGCGTGCGAGCGAGAGGCCGGCGCCGTGGTTCAGTGCCTGCGAGATCACCGAGCGGCAGAAGTAGGGCATGTTGTTGTTGATCTCACCGGCGAGCTCGACGAAGCGCGTGTTGAAGTCGTACTCGCGGGCCTTCCAGGAGAGGTAGTACGGATCGAGCGGGATGCAGTGGCCGCCCAGGCCGGGCCCCGGCTGGAAGGGCATGAAGCCGAACGGCTTGGTCGCGGCGGCGTCCACGACCTCCCAGACGTCGATGCCCATCCGGTCGCAGAGCTGCGCCAGCTCGTTGACCAGCGCGATGTTGACCGAGCGGAAGATGTTCTCCAGCAGCTTCGTCAGCTCGGCGGCCTCCGGCGAGGAGACGGTGTGGATCGTGTCCACGGCGCTTGCGTAGAGCTCGGCCGCCATCTCGAGGGAGGCCTGGTCGATGCCGCCGATGACCTTCGGGGTCGTCCTCGTCGTGTAGTCGGTGCGGCCGGGGTCGACGCGCTCGGGCGCGTAGGCGAGATGGAAGTCGGGGCCGGCGCGCAGCCCGCTTCCCTCTTCGAGCAGGGGCCGCAGCACGTCACGGGTGGTTCCGGGGAAGGTGGTCGACTCGAGCACGACGAGCTGGCCTCGCCGGAGATGCGGCGCGACGGAGCGGCCCGCGCGCCTGATGTACGACATGTCCGGGTCGCGCTGCGGCGAGAGCGGCGTCGGCACCGCGATCACGACGGCGGCGGCGTTGCCGACGGCGGCGAAGTCCGTGGTGGCGCCGATCAGCCCCCGCCCGACGAGCGGCCCGAGCACCTCGGAGGGGACGTCCTCGATGTGGCTCTCGCCGCGGTTGATCATGTCGACCACGCCGGGCAGCACGTCGATCAGGACGACGCGCTTGCCTGCTTCGGCGAACGCCTGGGCGTGCGGCATCCCGACGTAGCCGGCGCCGACGATGGCAACGTCGTAGCTGGTCTTGTTGTCAGCGGTCATCGGCCTCGCATCGTAATCGCGATCCGCTGGGCTGCATACCCGTCCCCGTACAGCTGCGGGAGGCCGTGCGGCAGGCGAGCGTCGCGGACGGCGGCAGCCAGTCGCCCGGGATCGTCGTCGACCAGCACGTTGGCGCCCAGCCGCACTGTGTCGACCCATTCCGTCGACGGACGCGCCGTGACGCAGGGGACGCCGTACCAGTACGCCTCCTTCTGCAGGCCGCCCGAGTCGGTGACGATCACACGTGCCGAGGAGGCGGCGACGGCGAGCTCCAGGTAGCCGAGCGGCTCGACGAGCTCGATGTTCGCGCCGACGGCGATGCCGTGCTCTTCGAGCGCGCGCCGGGTTCGTGGGTGGGCCGGGAAGACGACGGGCTCCCCGGTCTCGGAGAGCCCCTGGAGGATCCGCCCCAGGCGCGGCTCCCGCACGTTGGCCTCGCGGTGGATGGTGGCGAGAACGTACGTGCCGGGCGCACGCGGAGGCTGGAAGTGCTCGCGTGCTCGTGGCGTGAACAGGCGGGCGGCGTCGGCCATCACGTCGCCGACGATCTCGATCCGGCCGGGGACTCCTTCGCTTCTGAGCGTGTCCGCCGACCGCTCGTCGGGGCACAGCAGGAGTGCGGCGAGCCGGTCGACCTCGATGCGGTTTCGCTCCTCGGGCATCGCGAGGTCGCCGGACCGCAGGCCTGCCTCGACGTGTGCGACCGGGATGGTGGCAGCGCTCGCGGCCCGCGTGGCAGCGATCGTGCTGTTCGTGTCGCCGAGCACGATCACCCAGTCCGGCTTCTCCGCCTCGACGAGCGGCCGCACCGCGCCCTCGATCACGCCGGGGTCGGCGGTGCGCAGGTCGAGCGCGTGCGTCGGCGCGGGCACACCGAGCTCGTCGAAGAACACGGCCGACATGGAGCGGTCCCAGTGCTGCCCGGTGTGGATCGAGCGCTCCTCGATCCCCGCCTCGGAGAGCGCAAGCGAGAGCGGCGCCGCCTTGATGAACTGCGGCCGGTTCCCCACGATCGTCAGCACCCGCACGAGGGCCAGCCTAGACGCCG
>JBJXGY010000136.1:0-18390 GCA_046160185.1 Gaiella sp.
GAGGGCAACAGCAGGGCCTCGTCGTGCGCGGGCACGCACACCGCGACAGACGGCCAGGCAACCGGGTCGCGCGGCACTGCTGCGTCCTCGCCGCGCGGCCGGAGATCCCACGGCCGGAACGGGTGCAAGGCGAATCCCGACCACAGGACGAGGGACAGCCCGCCGATGACTGGTGACCAGGACAAGAAACCGCGCCTTCCCGCCGTCGCTATCGCGCGACCGCCGTGCGGCGGATACTACGACGGTGTCGTCCGAAGATCGGAACGAACGGCTGCGGGCGCTCTCGGACGAGATTGCCCATTTCCGCGCGGTTACCGATCGGCGACTGACCGAGCTGGAAGCGCAGATCGCCTCACTCCTTGCCGACGGCGCCGACAGCTCGACGGCACCGCCCGTTTCTCCCGGGCATCCCGTGTCCACTCCGGCGAAGCCCACCGCGCCCGGCACTCCGCCGGCGCCCGACGCCGGGACGCCCGCACCGCCCCCCGCACGGACGAAAGCCTGGCAACAGACACCCCCGATGGAGCTGCCGCGAGCGATGCGCGAGTGGCCACGGGTGCAGCGCCCGACGGTCGACCTGCCGCAGCTCACCGGGCCACGGGCGATCGCCGTGCTGGGTGGCGCCGTCCTGCTGCTCGGCATCGTCTTGCTGTTCGCGATCGCCGTCAACCGTGGGTGGGTCTCCCCCTGGCTTCGCTGCGCGATCGGGGCGCTCGCCTCGGCCGGCGTCCTGGTCGCAGCATTCTGGGCACGTCGAAGGTTCGGGCGGAACGATTCCTCGCTCGCGGCGGCGGGTGTGGGCTTCAGCGGTCTGTACGTCTCGCTGGCGGCGGCGACCATGCTGTACGACCTCCTGTCGGCGCCGGTCGCGCTTGCCGGCGTGGTGCTGATCGCAGCCGCCGCCGTTGCCACCGCGTCGCGCTGGAAGAGCCAGCTCGTGGCGGCGAACGGCCTCGCAGCCGCTCTCGTCGCCGGCCCCCTGGCCACGCAGTCCCTGGACGCTGATGTGGTGGGCTTGAGCCTGCTGATCCTGGCTGCCGGGACGGTCGTGTGCCTCCGCGAACGCTGGCGCCGTCTCCTGGTCGCCAGCCTGTTGCTTGTCGCCCCGCAGATCGCAGTGGTCGGCCTCGTCCGCGTCGACGACGGGGTGTTCGCAGAGCACGTGCTCGCCACCTGGCTCACGTTGTGCGGCTTCGCGGCGCTCGTGCTCCTGACCGGCGTGGCCGTGCGCCTGCATCCACGACCCGACGACGCGAAGGGCCGCACCCTCGGGCTGACACTCGTGCTGCTGTCCTTCCCCGTGACGCTCGGCGCGCTGGCGGCAGCCACCGACGCCGCGAACGGCCACGGCATTGCGCTCGGCGTGGCGCTCCTCACGCCGGTGGCGGTCTACCTCGCAGGGGCCACGATCCTCATTCGCGAGCGTCTCGACCCAGTGCTGCAGTCCGCGCTGCTCGGAGCAGGCACCGGCTTGTCGGCGATCGCGGCAGCGTCGGCCCTCGGTGGTGCGACACTCGCCCTCGTCTTCGCGCTCGAGGCGCTGATCGCCACCGCCGTCGCCTGGAGGTCGCGGGAGTCGCGGCTTCTGCTGGCGGCAGCCGTGTATCTCGCGCTCGGAATCGGCCATGTGCTCACGGTCGACGTTCCCGCCCGCCGGCTCGTCGAGTGGGACGAGGGGTTGCCGGCCCGCGCGTGGCTCTGGTTCCCGCTCGCCGTGGCGGCGTGGGCCCTGGCCCGTGTGGCACAACGGGATACCGGCGTGAACCTGCCCCGCCGTCTGCGTGTCTGGGCGGACGCCAACGACCTGACCCGGGGGCAGGTCGTCCCGTTGCTCGACCTGGTCGGTGCGACGGCGGCGATCACCGGCCTGTCCTTCTACACGCTTGCGCTCGGTCACAGCTGGTTCGACGCCGACGAGGGCACGCCGTTCCTGCAGGTCGAACGGGCGCACATACTCGTGAGCGGACTGCTGGTGGCGATCGCGGTGGGTCTCTACGTGCTGGCGCGCGGGCGGCTGTGGCGCTGGTACGCCGTCGGGCTCTTCGCGCTCACCGCGCTCAAGATCGCCGGGATCGACAGTACGGCGCAGCGTTCGTGGCACTGGGTGGTGTCCGTCGCCGTGCTCGCGACGGGTTTGCTCGCCGCCTCTACCACCACTGCGCTCCGCCGCCGCGACAACCGAGGAAGGATCTGGCCGGCGGCCGATGTCGCCGGGCTGCTCGCCGTCCCGGCGCTTGGCGCAATCGTCGGCTACGAGCTGCCTCGCTGGTGGGCGCCTGCTCCGACGACGTGGCTGCTGCTCGCCGACCAGGCGGTGGTGCTGTCCATCGTGTTCGTGTTGTTGCGCCGCCGCCGTGCGCGAGACCCGCTGACCGCCGTCTGGGTCGGCTCCTCCTTCCTGGCGGGTCTGGCGCTCGCCGACGGGCTGCTGGCCGGGCATCGCAACCTCTTCGCCACAGGGCTCTTCGTGCTCGCACTCCACCTTCTCGCGGGCGCGGTGCGGCTGCGCGATGCTCGCGTCGCGCTCGGGGCAGCCGCATCCCTCGCGGCCGGCCTGCTCTTCACCGTCGGCGCCCTGGCGACGCCCCGCGACCTGCTGACCGAGGTCGGCGATCCGGCATCCAGTCTGCATGTGCTCGCGTTCGGGATTGCAGCGCTCGTCGCCCTGCTCGTCTCGCGACCGCTGACGCGGAGACCGCAGGAGGATCGGGATCGCTTCGACGACCGGCTCGCCGAGGCCGCCGACGAGGCGACGCGCACGGGGGCCTGGCTCGCGGGCGGGCTCGCCCTCTATGCGCTCGGCCTCGCCGTGCTCGGCCTGGCCCAGGTGCTCCCGGGCAACCTCGGCACCAACTTCCAGCGCGGGCAGGCGGTCGTCAGCGGCGTCTGGGCGGTGGTCGGCCTCGCGTTGCTCTACACGGGACTGTTCCGCCGCTCGCGGTCGCTGCGGGTGGGAGGGCTGGGGATTCTCGGGCTCAGCGTGGTCAAGCTCTTCGTCTTCGACTCGAGCCAGCTGTCCTCACTTGCCAGGGCTTTCTCGTTCATGGCCGTCGGCGCGATCCTGCTCGTGGCCGGGCTCGTGTACACGCTGCTCTCCAGCGACCTTCGGGAACGCGAGCGGGCAGCGACACCCCCGTAGCGGGCGGCACCTCAGAGGAACTTCCGCCGGCGGCTACGCAACAGCCTCGAGGATCTCCTCGGGGATGTCGAAGTTGGCGTAGACGTCCTGGACGTCGTCGTTCTCCTCGAGTCCCTCGACGAGCCGCACGATCCTGCGGGCAACCCCCTCGTCGGTGACCTCGACCGTCGTCTTGGGGATCATCGAGAGCTCCGCCGACTCGATCGCGAACCCGGCGTCCTCGATCGCCGCACGCACGGTCGCGAGCTGCTCCGGGGGTGTCGAAACCTGGAACGTCGACCCGTCGCGCTCGACGTCCTCGGCGCCGGCGTCGGCGGCTGCGAGCACGAGGTCGTCCTCGTTCACCCCGTCGGCGGCCACCAGGACGATGCCGCGGCGCTCGAACTGCCAGGCGACCGCTCCGGTCGCGCCGAGGTTGCCGCCGTTCTTCGTGAACAGGTGGCGTACGTCGGAGGCGGTGCGGTTCCGGTTGTCGGTCAGCGCCTCGACGATCACCGCGACGCCCTCGGGCCCGTAGCCTTCGTAGACAACGGTCTCCCAGATCGCGCCGTCGCCGCCCTCCCCCGTGCCCTTGGCGATCGCGCGCTCGATGTTGTCCTTGGGCATCGAGTAGGAGCGCGCCTTCTCGATTGCGTTGGCGAGCGCCAGGTTGGACGCGGGATCACCGCCACCCTCTTTCGCCGCCACCTGGATCGTGCGCGCGAGCTTGGTGAAGAGCTGGCCGCGCTTCGCGTCGGCGGCGCCCTTCTTTCTCTTGATCGTCGACCACTTGCTGTGTCCGGACAAGACAGCCTCCCAGCAATCGCTTCCCGGGGGAAGTGTAGAGCCGCCGGCGAACGAGGCGTTTGGCCCAAAATGCGCTCGTTTTCTCGCGAGGAGCCTCGACTCCGTCCGGCGCTTGTGAGAGAACACGTTTTCTCGGCGCGACTCCTCTCCCCACAGGTGAAAACCTGGCCCTGGTTGCGCCGGTTCGACAGAGGCCGCCTCGTGCGGCCTCTGTCTGTGGGAACGGGTGCCGCACGAGTGATGGGCGGGTCGCGACAATGCCTGCATGACTCGCGAGGGAGCCTTCGTCCGGCAGGAGAGCCGCTTTCGCGAGCTGCCGGCCGGACCGCCTGAGCGCTACCACCTCTATGCCTCCCGCGCCTGCCCGTGGTCGCACCGGACGCTGATCGCGCGCGTGCTGCTCGGGCTCGAGGAGCGGCTCGCGGTGTCGCACATCCACCCGTACCGCGACGAGCGCGGCTGGGCCTTCTCGGGTGGCGACTTCGTCGACCACGTCAACGGGTTCGCGTTCCTGCGCGAGGCGTACGAGCGGACGGAACCGGGATACGACGGCCGCGTGACGTCACCCGTGCTGTGGGACCTCGAGGCCGGGCGCATCGACTGCAACGACTCGTCCCTGATCGTCCGCGCGCTGGATCGCTGGGTCGACGGCCCCCTGTTTCCGGAGGCGCTGCGCGCCGAGGTCGACGAGTTGACGGAGTGGATCCACCGCGACTTCCAGAACGGTGTCTACCGCGCGGGCTTCGCCCGGTCACAACAGGCCTACGACGAGGCCTTCCACGACGTGGTGACGTCGCGCGACCGGCTGGAGGCGCTGCTCGCGGAGCGCCGCTATCTGGCGGGCGAGGCGATCACAGGAGCGGATGTCCTCCTCTTACCGACCCTTCTTCGTTTCGACGCCGTGTACCACACCCACTTCCGCTGCAACGACAGGCGACTCGTCGAGTGCCCGAACCTGCTCCGGTACACGCGCGACCTCTTTCACCAGCCGGGTGTCGCCGCAACGTTCGAGCTCGACGAGATCAAGGAGCACTACTACACGACGCACGACGAGCTCGAACCGAAGCGGATCATCCCGGGCGGGCCGCTCGACCTCGGCTTCACGTCGCCGCCGTGAGCTTCTCCCCCTCGTAGTAGTCCACCTCCGCGGCGACCGGCACCCACATCTCCTGCCAGCCGCCCTCGGCTGCGAAGCCCTCGACACCGAAGAGCCCGATCTTCCCGGAGTCCGGGTACTGCGTCATGTCCGGCCAGATGTTGGTGGCCACGATCAGTACGCGTGTGGATTCGCCGGTGTCGTTGCGGAACTGGTGGGCTCCTTCTCGTCCGACGGGAAAGGCAACCATGTCGCCCGCGACGAGCGTGCGCTCGCCCTCCGGCTCGCGTAGCACGACCTCGCCGGCCACCACGATCGCCAGCTCCTCGTTCGCATGGTGCCAGTGATAGGGCCAGGTGCGCTCGCCCGGCGGGAGCTCGTACAGCGTCGCACTCAGCTTGCTCAGGCCGAGGTGCTTGCCGAGGCGAAGGCGGCCGAAGCGGTACCCAGGCTCCTCGCTCACCTGATCCGTGGCGGGCTGGTGGAGGTTGGCGGTCATCACGATCTCCTTGCTCGAGGTCGGGAGGGCACGGCGGACTGCCGGCGGACGACGCTAGGATAGGGCGCAACTGTCCTGGTCGATACGGCCAGATCAGACCTCTTTGTTGGAGCCAGAATCGACGAGCTGCTGATCTCCCTCGACCGAACTGCCGGCGCGACGCTGCGGGCCCAGCTGGCGCATGAGCTCCGTGACGGCATCCGAGAGGGAAGACTCGCCGATGGCACGCGACTCCCCTCGAGCCGGCGGCTGGCGTCTGCACTCGCCGTTTCACGAGGCGTGGTCGAGGATGCGTACGCGCAACTCGCGGCGGAGGGCTATCTCGAGCAGCCGAACCGTGCCCGGCCCGTCGTCCGCGCGGCAGCCCTCCACACGCCGCCCGCCGGCACGAGCAGTCCGATCCGGCCGCTTCACGACCTGTCCGCGACCACCCCGGATCTCTCGCTGTTCCCCCGTGCGGCCTGGGCCCGTGCCGAGCGCGACGTCCTGCGCCGCGTCCCGGACGAGCTCCTCGGATACGGCAGTCCACTCGGGCCCGCACTCTTCCGGCAGGCGGTGGCGGCACGCCTGGGACGCACGCGTGGGGCCTGTACGACCGCGGACGGCGTGATCGCCACCAGCGGCTTCACACAGGCGGTCGATCTCGTCGCCCGGACACTCGTCCGAAATGGCGCTCGGCGTGTGGCCGTAGAGGACCCCGGCTTCGACGAGCAGGTGGCCACCCTCGGCGGCGCGGGTCTCGAGGTGGTTCCCGTTCCTGTTGATGCGGCCGGCCTCAGGGTTGACCTCCTGCCGGCCCTCGGCGTCGACGCTGTTGTCGTCTCCCCCGCTCACCAGTTCCCGACCGGTGCGGTGCTCGCGGCCGAGCGCAGGAGAGAGCTCGCCTCCTGGGCGGTGACCAACGACCGGTTGCTGATCGAGGACGACTACGACAGCGAGTACCGGTACGACCGGCAACCGGTCGGTGCGCTTCAGGGGCTGGCACCGGATCACGTGATCCTGCTGGGGACGACGGCGAAAATGCTCGCGCCTGCGCTTCGTATCGGCTGGATCGTGGCGCCCCCGCATCTCGTCGCCGACATCTCGGCGACCCGGTACTCCGCCGATTCGATGCCGGCCACCTTGCCGCTCCTGGCCTATGCCGCGCTGGCAGACGGTGGCGCTCTGGACCGTCACCTCCGCCACACCCGGAAGCAGTACGCCGCCCGCCGAGCCGCATTGCTCGCGGGGCTCGCGGGCCGCCGGGTCACGGGCGCAGCGGCGGGTCTCCACGTGGTGCTCGAGCTCGAGCCCGGGCGGGATGAGGCGGTCGCGGATGTCCTGACGCGCGACCGAGTGCGAGTCCGCACACTCGCGAGCTACACCCTCGACGAACGCAACCGGCGCGCCGGCCTCGTCATCGGTTACGGCCGCCTGCGAGAAGCCGAGATCCCGCAGGCGCTGGCAGTCCTCGAGCGGGCACTGGCACTGAGCGACTGATCGCCCGTTGGCTGCTCCGGATCTTCACCGGCCCGACACCAACACAGCGGAAAACGGGATGCAAGACCTGCGGAAAAGGCGCATACTGCCGGACGTGCCGGAGTCGATCGCCCCGGCGATACCCACCCATCGGACAACGGGGAGGATGAAGACGTGGGGAGAAAACGGCTGTTCTTCGGCGCTGTAGCGCTGATCGTCGCCGCCACGGCGCTGACCGCGACCATGGCAGGTGCGTCGACCGCCGCGCGTGCGGGCGACAAAGACGGCGAAGCGAAGGTCGTCTTCTTCGCCGCCGACGGCCTGCGGCAGGACATCGTGGAGGGCTACGCCCGACGCGGTGGCGTCCGCACGATGGGCGAGTTGCTGCGCAAAGGGATCAAGGCCCGGGGAGACGGGCTGCTCACGCAGGCCCCACCGAACACCGGTGCCGGCTGGTACAGCCTCGCCACCGGAGCCTGGCCCGGCGTGCACGGCTCGACCAACAACACCTTCCACAAGAACGGCTCGACGTTCTCCGGCAGCACGTCGTTCACCGCGACGGACGCACTGCAGGCGGAGACGATCGCGCAATCCGCGGAGCGCGGCGGGAAGAAAGTCGTGCAGATCGAGTGGGCCGCCGGACGTAACGGTGCGATTCAGGGCCCGACCGTGGACTTCCGGTCATTCCTCTCCGGCCGTGGCGTGGCCACGAACTACATCGGCCCGTCAGACGACGCCGCTTTCGTGACCGCGTTCGGGCTGCAGTTCGACCACCCTGCGGGCTTCGCCGGCCAGGCGCCGTTCCCGGCCGCCGCCCCGGCGGACGCCACCGGCTGGAGCAACGTGCCGGTCTCCCGGAGCCCGGCGAAGGAGATGCGACTCCGCGTGCTCGACTTCGGCACGGACAAGTACGGCCTCAACGCCTACCTCTACGACAGCACCAACGATGGTCGTGTCAACTACAACCGCGTGCTCTTCGCCCCCGGCAAGGACGGCGCCGCCAAGGTCGCCGACCTGCGCGAGGGCCGGTGGGCGGACGTCAAGGTCACGGTCTCGGGCGGTTCGCTCGACGGTAAGACGGCGGGCTTCCTGCTCAAGGTCGAGACGCTCGCACGTGATCTCTCCAGGGTGCGGCTCTTCCACACGTCGGTGACGCGCGCGAACGCGACCTGGCCGGGCTGGACGCCGCCGGCAGGCTTTACGGGCGATTTCGCCGAGTACGTGGCGAAGGAGTTCCCGGTCTCGACCGCAGCCGACTTCGCGGTGCTGGAGGCGGGGATCGTCAGCGAGGAGACCTACGTCGAACAGGGCCTCTACTGGGAAACCCTCTACCACCCGCTGATGCGCTACATCATGCGCACCTACAAGCCCGACCTGGCACTGGTCGGGTACCCGGTGACGGACGAGTTCCAGCACCAGTTCATGTCGCTCGTCACCGAGCGGCTCCCGAACGGCAGCCGCAACCCAGCGTACGACGACGTGCAGGTCAACGGGACGCGAGACCGCAGGGTACGCGAGCGCGAGGCTTTCCTGCGCCGCGCGTACGAGGGCGCCGACGAGACGCTCGAGCTTGCACAGGACCTGATGGGAGACGACGAGCTCTCGACCTTTGTCAGCTCCGACCACGGCTTCGCGCCGCAGTTCCTGGCGATCGACGCGAGCAAGGTGCTCGTCGACCTGGGGCTGCTCTCGAAGCCGCAGACCTCGAACTGCAGGACGCCCGCCGGCGAGACGATCGGCAAGGCGAAAGCCTGCTGGGCGGGCGGCGCGCTGCAGATCTACCTCAACCTGGCGGGCCGCGACCCGGCGGGCGGCGGGTTCACGCAGGTCGCGGCGGCCGACGAGGCCGCGCTCGTCCAGCAGCTGAAGGCCGCCTATCTCGGGCTCACCGATCCCAACGACTGGACGGGGGACGGCCAGGCCGAAGGCTGGAAGGTGATGGATCGCGCCTTCACCAAGGCGGAGGCACGGTTCATCCCGAACGGCACCGGCAGTACCGCAGACATGGCGCATCCGACCCGCACGGGCGACCTCGTCGTGTTCGCGTTCCCGCCGTACCAGTTCGACGCGGCCACGCCGGGGACGCTCGTCGCCCGCTCGGCGTTCTTCGGACAGCACGGCTACGTCCCTGACATCCAGAACCTGGCCGCCAACGTGAACATGCGGGCGACGTTCATCGCGGGCGGAGAGGGCGTCCGTCGCGGGCCTGACCCGTCGGGGCTGCGCACGATCGACATCGCGCCGACGATCGCCTACCTGCTGGGCGTGCCGGAACCGCAGCACTCCCAGGGCGTGGTGCGCCTCGACATCCTCGACGACACCGGCGGTGCGAAGCTGCTTCCGGTCATCGGTCTCACCGACTTCCACGGTCAGCTGAGCCCGACCACCGCCTCCTTCGACGGCCGTAACATCCCGGTCGGCGGCGCCGCCGAGCTGGCGACCCTGTTCGACCTCGAGGCGGCCGAGTTCAGGCTCCCGGCGTTCCTCTTCGCCTCCGGCGACAACGTCGGCGCGTCGCCGGCCAACTCCGGCCTGCTGCAGGACATGCCGGCGATCGACGTGGAGAACGCGTGGGGTCTCGACGCCACCTCGTACGGCAACCACGAGTTCGACTACGGCATCGACAGGCTGAAGGCGCACCAGGAGCGTGCGAACTTCCCGTTCCTCGGCGCCAACATCGTCGACGCGATCACCGGACAGAACCCCGACTGGGTCGAGGGCACGAAAGTGTTCCGGCTCGGCGGGGTGAAGATCGGCGTGATCGGGATCGAGCTGGAGACGACACCCGAGCTGGTCAGCGCGGGCGCCACGGCCGGTCTCAAGTTCCTGCCGGCGATCAGCACGATCCAGCAGGAATCCGAGCGGTTGCGCGACGAGGGTGTCGAAGTGCAGATCGTGCTCATCCACGAGGGGACAGCCACCGGCGCGAACCCTGTCGGCCTCGCTCCCGGTGTGCCGTGGGTCGGCCCGATCGTCACCATCGCGCAGGCGATTCAGGACACCACGGTGGACATCGTGCTCGCCGGCCACACCCACCGCGTCTCCAACCTGATGGTCGGAGACATCCTCGTGGCCGAGGGTCTCAACGCGGGCGCGAGCTACTCGGTGGTGCAACTGGTGGTCGACGACGGCGACGTCGCGTGGGCCGGCGCGGCGACGCGGATCGCCAAGAACATCGGCGTGACCAAGCGTGCCGACGTGAAGGCGATCGTCGATGCCGCGGACGCGGAGACCGCGGTGCTGCGCAACCAGGTGATCGGGACGCAGCAGGCGGACATCAAACGCGACCCGACCCGGCTCAACGAGTCCGCGATGGGCAACATGGTGGCCGACGCGATGCGTGGGAAGTACCCGGGCGTCGACGCCGCGTTGACCAACTCCGGCGGTCTCCGGGCCGATCTCAACTGCACGCCGCCGGCCGCCTCAGAGGCCGCCTGCGAGATCACGTGGGGCGAGATGTTCGCCGTCCTCCCGTTCGGGAACCGGACGGTGATCGAGACGCTCACGGGCACGCAGCTCGAGCAGGCGCTGCTCAACGGGTTCTCACCCGCGTGCAACCCGGCGATCGCCACGGGCCGCTTCCCACAGGTGTCCGGACTCGTGCTCACCTTCACCTGCAACGGGACGACCCCGGTCGTGACGAGCATGTCGAAGGCGCCGAACGGCGTTGGCGGCACGCTCACCCCGATCGGCCCCGCGGACACCGTCCGCATCGTCACCAACGACTTCATGTTCACCGGCGGCGACGGCTACACCGCCCTCGCCGGCGGCACGAACGTGCAGCAGCCCGGTGACGACCTGCTGCAGGTCGCGATCGACTACGTGACCGCGAACTCGCCGGTGAACCCGGCGGTCGAGGGCCGCATCGTCAAGCAGTAGCCGTGTGTGCTGGGCCTGGCCGGCGGGCTCGTCCCGCCGGCCAGGCCCGCGGTTCAGGGACGGATCACGAGCGCGCCGAGCACGTCACCGGTGCGTAGCTTCTCGAGCGCCTCGTTCGCCTGCTCGAGCGGGAACGTCTCGACGACGGTGTGCACAGGCACCGTGGGCGCGAGCGCGAGAAACGCCTCGCCGTCCCGTCGCGTAAGGTTCGCGACCGAGCGAAGCGCCCGCTCGCCCCAGAGGACCTCGTACGGGAACGACGGAACGTCGGACATGTGGATGCCGGCGCAGACGACCGTCCCGCCCTTGCCGACGGCGCGCAGTGCGGCCGGCACCAGCTCACCGGCCGGTGCGAAGATGATCGCCGCGTCGAGCTCCTCGGGAGGTGCCTCCGAGCCCGCCCAGACGGCACCCAGCTCCCGTGCAAAGGCCTGCGCGTCGCCGTCGCCCGGACGGGTGACCGCGTAGACGCTGCGTCCTTCGCGGCGTGCGACCTGGGCCACGATGTGCGCGGCCGCGCCGAAGCCGTAGAGCCCAAGCCGCTCCGCGTCGCCCGCCATCCGCAGTGAGCGGTAGCCGATCAGCCCCGCGCAGAGGAGCGGCGCTACCTGGTCGTCGGCATAGCCGTCGGGAAGCGGTAAGCAGAACCGCTCGTCGGCGATCGCCCATTCCGCGAACCCGCCGTCGAGATCGTACCCGGTGAAGCGCGCGGCGTCGCAGAGGTTCTCGCGACCACTCCCGCAGAAGCGGCAGCTGCCGCAGGTCCAGCCGAGCCAGGGGACGCCGACGCGGCGGCCGTCCTCGGTCACGCCCACGATCTGGTGCCCCGGGATCAGCGGCAGCTTCGGGTGTCGCAGCTCACCGTCCACGACGTGGAGGTCGGTGCGGCACACCCCGCACGCGGTCACCCGGAGCAGGAGCTGCCCTGGCCCCGGCTCAGGCGGCTCGCGTTCGACCAGCGCGAGCCACTCGCCGGCCGAGCTGAGCACCATCGCCCTCACAAGCACCGACGCTACCGGCTCACCTCGACCACCGGCAGAACAGCCCGAAGGCCGCCGCAGATCGGCGGATTCGGGCTCAGGCGGTCTCGAGCATGAACGTCGGCATGCTGACGCCGCGGAACGGCTGAAACTCGCCCCGCACCTGGCAGAAGTGCAGCTCCGAGATCCGAGCGCCCCACGCATACATCTGCTCGACGATCGTTCGCCGCTCGACGGGGACGAGCACAAGAGGCGTGCGACCCGGGTAGAGGTCGAGCGCGTGCGCCACCAGGGCGATCGCGTCGTCCTCGGTGCGGGCCACCAGGGGGCCGATGATGTTCATGGCCGCGTGACCGGATGAGATCATGTAGCCGTCGATCCCGCCGGCGGCGGCTTCGAGCACTGCCGCGCCCCAGAAGCCCTGCACGTTCTCGATTGCGTGGGAGTAGTCGGGGCCGCGCGAGACGCCGGAGACCTCGAGCTCCAGCGCCTCCATCAAGGGAGCATCGGCGGGTGTGGCGGGACGCACTCGATCGCGGCCCGGGAAAGACGCTCCCAGGCCGCCCTCTGGAACCGCAACCCACATGTCCTGATAGGCGAGCCGTGGCACAAAGCCGTGCTTCGTGTAGAGAGCGTACGAATCGAGGTTGAGTGCGCTCGACGTGAGACGCAGCGCCGAGTGGCCGTTCGAGTCGGTGTAGTCGCAGATGTGTTGCATGAGCGCCTTGGCGACGCCAAGCCCGAAGTAGTTGGGGTGGACGTTCATGATCCCGAGCCCGACATGCGTCGAGCGCGGGTGGTAGAAGCACGAGCCCATGATCCGTCCGCTCGCGGGGTTGACTGCCACCACAGTCGACCCGGGTTCGAGCGCATCGTAGGTCTCGAAGAACACCTCGGTGATCCCCGGGCCCCCCTGAAACTGGATCTCGGAGTGCCCGTTGTCGCGGTACCAGACGTTGATCGACGCGTAGATCAACTCGGCGACCTCGGTCGCATCCTCTAGTGTCATCTGCCGCAACGCCATGCCTGTCATGCGATCGCCTCTTGTCCGATTTCGACTGGGAACACTCTCGTCTGTCCGACGCACAAGGTTAGTGGATGGAATACCTCCACGACCGCCCTAGACCAGCCGCTGCCGGGTCTCGTCACCCTGTCCTGCCCGCCACGGTCTGGCGCGTTCCGGCCGCCTCGGGACGCGATCCGCCGCACCTCGCTCAGCACCCCGTTCGCAGGAAGCCCGTGAGCTGTGCGAGCACCTCGTCGGGCTTCTCCCAGGGGATGATGTGAGCGGTATCTGCGAGCTCGACGAGCCGCACGTCCGGGATCAGGGCGGCATTGGCTTCGTTCGCGGCCGGCGGGGACGCCAGATCCTTCTCGCCGCACACGAGCAGTACCGGGCAGCGGATATCGGGGAGCCGGACCGACACGTCCATGGCGACGAGCGCCCGACACTGTGCGGCGTATCCGACAGGATCGTTCGCCGCGATCAGTGCGATCAGCGCCTTGAGCTCCTCCGGCGCGGCCTCGCGAAACGACGCCGCGAGGCCGTTCGTCGCCACGGTCTCGGCCACTGCGACCATCCCCTCGCTCTCGACTGTCCGCGCGCGGGCCTCCATCGACTCCCTGCCCTGCTCGGGGAGGCCCGTCACGGCCCCGAGCCCGACCGCTGCCCGCACGCGGTGAGGCCGGGTCGCCGCGTACTCGAGGACGATGCCGCCGCCGAGCGAGTGACCGACCAGAGTCACCGTGTCGAGTCCGAGCGCCGTCAGCAGCGCGTCGAGGTCGTCGGCGAGCAGTTCGACGGTGTACGGCCCCGGGGTCACGGAGCTCCTTCCCGAGCCCCGCAGGTCGTACGCGACGACGTGGTGGTGCTCGGCAAGGGGGCCGAGCAGATGCTTGAAGATGCCCGGCCCCGTGCCGCCGAGCCCGTGCACGAGCACGACCGGAGCGCCCTGACCGTGCTCCACGTAGGACGTCCGGACCCCGTTGGCATCGATCACGGCAGTGTGGGTCAGTGCTGCACCTCCGCCGCGGTCGGCATGGTCGGCACGGCGGCCTTCATGTTCTGGATGTGCTCGATGTCCATCACGTTGCCGGGGATCGGCGCCAGCTCCTGGGGGAGGCCGAAGGTGTTGACCATGACCGTGCCGTCCTTCATCACGAGTGAGAGCTTCGAGCGGTCCTGGAGGATCGCGATGTCTTCGAGCGGGTCGCCGTCGACCACGAGCAGGTCGGCGCACTTGCCCTCCTCGACGGTGCCGCACAGATGCTCCATGCGGAGCAGCTCGGAGCCGTGTTTCGTGGCGGCGACGATCGCCTCCATCGGAGAGAAGCCCATATCGGTGACGAAGAGCTCGATGTCCTTCGCGTACTCGCCATGCGGGCACCAGACGAAGCCGTAGTCGCCGCCCGGAATCACCCGCACACCGGCGTCCTTGAGCTTCTTCATGGCCACGCAGCCGGCGTCCCACTCATCCTGGTACTCGGTGGCGGCCATCACGTCCGGCGGGATGCCGCACGCGACGCCCTTCTCGAGGATGCCCCAGTGGTAGCCGAGCCCCGGCACGACGAAGACGGAGTCCTTTCGTGCCGCGATCATCTCGACCGCCTCGTCGTCTGCGTAGGTGGCGTGCTCGATCACGTCGACACCGGCCTCCACACAGAGCTTGACGCCGTCGTTGCCGCGCACGTGGGCCGCGATCTGGCGGTTGCGCTTATGGGCCTCTTCGACGGCGACGGCGATCTCCTCGAAGGAGTACATCGTCTCCTCGGGCGGCACGCCCGGACGCAGGAGACCCTCGCCGGTGACGTAGAGCTTGATGACGTCGCACCCCTCCTTGATGTTCTGGCGAACGGCCTTGCGAACCTCCTCGACGCCGTCGGCGAAGATGGCGAGCCCATCCATGCCGAGCTTCCAGAACGACGGGTTCCAGTCGAGCATCCCGGAGGTGGCGCAGATGTCGCGGCCCGAGGCAGCCATGCGCGGGCCCGGGATGACACCCTCGTTGACGAGGTCGCGGATCGCCACGTCGATCCGGTGCAGGGCGCCTGCACTCGCGACGGCCGTGTAGCCGCAGCGCAGCGCGAGCTCGGCGTTCTTGACGGCATAGACCGTGGTGCGCTCGACGGGGAGCTTCAGGTCGAGATCGGGCAGCTCGCGCACCCCCCAGAACGAGATGTGGAAGTGCCCCTCGACCAGACCGGGCATCAATGTCTTGCCGGCGAGGTCGAGGACGCGCATGTTGCCGTTCGGGCTCTCGCCGAAGTCGTGTGTCCGCCCCACGCGGGTGATCCGGTTGCCCTCGACGAGCACTGCGGCATCGTCGACCGGCTCTCCGCCGTGGCCGTCGATCAGCCTCGCGTTCAGAAACAGGGTCGGAGCGTCGCGAACGAGTAGGGACATGGTGCTCCTCCTTCCTAGCCTGCGATGATGGGATTCGAGAGCGTGCCGACCCCGTCGACCTCGACGCGAACGATGTCGCCCGGCTGGAGGTAGCCGCCGCGCCGCACGTCGTCGCGATCGTAGGGCTTGCCCCCGATCTCGGGATCGGAGGCCCACGCCGTTCCCCCGGGGGTGCCGGTCTCGATCACGAGCCCGGGCGGCAGTGTGTAGAAGTGTGAGAAGAACGCGATGATCTCGGCGACCGTCCAGATCATCTTCGCCGTGGAGTTGTTCTGGCGCAGCTCGTCGTTGACCCACGTCCGCAGGCCGAGGCTTTGGGGGTCGGGTACGGCATCCCGGGTCACGATCCATGGGCCGAGGGGCGCCGACGTGTCGAAGTTCTTGCCTGGGCCGAGTGCGTATTCGAAGCCGCCTTCCGGGTGCGGTACGGCCTGGCGGTCGCGCGCCGTGATGTCGTTCGCGACGGTGTACCCGAACACGTGCTCGAGCGCCCGCTCCTTCGGGATGTGCCTGCCGGGCTTGCCGATCACGACCGCGAGCTCGACCTCGTAGTCGAGCTTCTTGGTGACGATTGGGTCGAGGATCACCGGCTCGTGCGGGCCGATCACCCCGAGCGGCGTCTTCAGGAAGAACTCCGGCTCCTTCTGGTCGACCTCGGGCTTCTCGTCGCGGTGGTCCCAGTAGTTCTGGCCGGAGTTGAGGATCACGGGCGGGATCAGCGGAGCGGCCAGGCGCACCTCGTCGAGCCCGTAGATGACCGGCCCGCCCGTCGGCCCCTCCGCGTCGGTGTTCGCCTTGGCGTAGGCGAGCGCCGTCTCGGCGGCCTGCCAGCTGCGCTCGAGGCCGGCGATGAAGCCCGACATGCTCTGCGGGATGCGCACGGCGGCGATCTCGAGCGCGTGCGGATCCCCCTCGACATCGGCCAGGTGCAGCCCGTAGGCGAGCTGCAGGTCGATCACGTGCGGGCCGTCGACCGCGCCGACCGCGCGGCGCCCACCGGCGACGAACGTCACGAGCTTCATCGGGCCACCGCTGCGTCGAGGGCACCGAGGGCTTCGAGAGCAGCGCGCAGCGCGGGTCGCTCCGACTCGGGGAAGTCGGGAAGCGGCCGGCGCACCGGGCCGGCGGCGATACCCATCATCGACAGCGCCTCCTTGGTCGGCGAGACGTAGCCGGGGTCGTACTCGAGGAAACGGTTGAGCGGCTGCAGGAGGTCGTGCTGGGCGCGGGCCGCGTCGTGGTCGCCGGCGACGGCGAGGTCGTAGAGGCGCACCATCTGCGACGGCACGATCGAGGCCGCCGTCGACCAGATGCCTTTCGCGCCGATGCACAGCGCCGCGTAGAACTGGCTGTCGATGCCGGTGCACAGCGAGCGGCCGCTCCCGGCCGAGAGGCGCATCGCCTCGACGAGCGCGCCGAGATCGGCGTTCGACTGCTTGAGGCCGATCACGGTGTCGAGCGTCATCAGCTCGGCGATCAGCTGCGGGTCGAGATCCATGCCCGTGTACAGGGGGTTGTTGTAGACGACGATCGGCAGCGAGCTCGCGGCGGCGACGTCCGCGAAATGGCCCCGGAGGCTCTCGCGCGGGATCGGGAAGTAGAACGGCGGCGTCAGGATTGCCGCGTCCGCCCCGGCCGAGGCCGCGTCCTCGATCAGCGCGATCGCCTCCCAGGTGGAGCAGGCGGCCGTGCCGGCGTAGACGGGGACGGCTCCGGCCACCTCGGAGGCGACGATCTCCGCCACGCGCCGGCGCTCCTCGCGCGACAGGTGCGGGAACTCCCCCGTACCGCCGGTCGTCATCAACCCGTGAACACCGCCGTCGAGGCAGTGGCGCACGATCCGCCGCAGCGCGCCCTCGTCGAGGTCGCGGCCGTCGGCCGTGAAGGGCGTTGGGATCGCGGGGATCACGCCGCGCAGGCCCTCGGGGGTCGGCATCGGCCGCTCCTTTCGTCTCGCTCCGGGCGCGCCCCGCCACAGCAGCGCGGCGTCGCCGTCCGCGATTCTAGGGCCGAACACCATCGCGCGACCACCGGGAATACACGGAAGCGCAACATCCGTTCTGCTACGTTGAGAAGCAATCGAAGGGCACTATCCCGAAACGGGCGTACTCGTCAGCACGGTCGCGAGACCCGGGTGCGTCGGCCTTCCAGGGCGGGAGAAACCTTCGACTGAACCGTCAAGGCGATTCAGCCGGAAGGAGCACTGCCCAGAATGATCACCTCGTCGTTCACGACCCGCCTCCGGACGTGGCTCATCATCGCCGCGCTCTCGGGCCTGCTCGTGGCGATCGGCTCGGCCATCGGCGGCGGCGGCCTTTACCTGTTCATCGGCGTCGCGGTCGTGATGAACCTCGTCATGTACTGGTTCTCCGACAAGCTGGCGATCAAGGCGAGCCGGGCCAAGGAGGTGCCGCCCGGAGAGCTTCCGGAAGTCCGGGCCATGGTCCAGGAGCTGGCGCAGCGTTTCGAGGTGCCCGTCCCCCGCCTGTACCTGATCCCGTCGGAGCAGCCGAACGCGTTCGCCACCGGCCGCAACCCGCAGAACGCCGCGGTCGCGGTGACCCAGGGGCTGCTCAACCACATGCCCTACGAGCAGGTACGGGGCGTCATGGCGCACGAGTTCGCCCACATCAAGAACCGCGACATCCTCGTCTCGTCGATCGCCGCGATGATCGGCGCTGCGATCTCGATGATCGCGAACATCCTCCAGTTCCAGCTGTTCTTCGGCGGCGGCGACGACGAGGACAACCCGCTGGGCGCGTTCGGCGCGATCGCGGCGATGATCGTCGGCCCGATCGCCGCGCTGCTCCTGCAGATGGCCGTCTCCCGTCAGCGCGAGTACCTGGCCGACGCGACCGCGGCTCGCATCCTCGGTGAGGGACGCTCTCTCGCGAACGCCCTGCGCACGCTGAAGATGGGGACAGAGGCGATCCCGATGCAGGTCAACCCGGCGACGTCCTCGCTCTACATCGCCAACCCGCTCGCCGCCTTCAAGGGCCACGGCATCGCCGGCCTCTTCTCGACGCACCCGCCGATGGAGGAGCGGATCGCCCGACTGGAGTCGCTGGACGCCTCGCTGCGCGGGGTGCCGCGGTAGGGCGCTCCACCATCCCGCTCCGTTCGTCTCGGGGGCGGGGGGGGGGGGGGGGG
>JBJXGY010000137.1:0-8024 GCA_046160185.1 Gaiella sp.
CCCCCCCCCCCCCCCCCCCCCGCTCTGCGTCACAGGAAGGCGCCGTTGACTTCGGTGCCGATCTGGGCGTACCCCGCTTCGGATGTGGCCTCGCCCTCGAACGAGAAGCCGAGCTCGGCTCCCGCGAAGCGTGCTCTCGCGTGGGCGGGCGCGAACCGCCCGCTGAACGCGGCGGGGTCGGTCGGGGGAACGGCGTCTCCCATGCCGACGCCTGCGAACGGGCCCTTCGCCTCCCAGCGCACCTCGAGCTCGACGGTGGCCGGAGCGGCGAACGGTCCCGCGAACACGAAGCTGTCGACGAGCGGCACCTCGTCGGCGTCCAGCCGCGCCCGACCCTGGCGCTCCCTGAACTTGAACGATCCCTGCGGCAGCGCCACGGTCCAGAAGAGACCGTTGGTGTAGATGGCGCCGTTGTAGTCGTGGTGCTGCGTGTAGCCCCCCGGCGTCCCGCCCGAACTGGGCAGGAACAGGTCCAGTCAGACGAGGGCGAACAGCCCACGCCTCCGCGACCCGTCCTGGGCGACGTAGTCGCCCTCTGAGACGCGAAGGTCCATCTCGACGCCGTACTCCTGCCCATCGCTGCCCTCGGCCGTGCCCGCGAGGTACGCGAGTGCGGTCGCGCCGGAGAAGTCGGTGATGACGGCCGGCTCCACGCCCAAACCCTCGAGCGGGATGCCCGTGAAGGGAAGCACCACACCCGGGGTGCCCGGTGTGAAGAGGTGGATGACGCCGTCATACGGCGCCGGCAACCCGAAGGCTGAGATGTCGGTGCCGCCGGGGATAGGCTTCGGCAGGGCGACAGGAGCTGACGACGACGTTCTTTCGATCCCGGCGAGTGCTGGCGAGCCGGCGAGCCCGGTGACCGCGAGCGCGCCCGCGCCGCCGAGCAGGAACCTGCCCCGATCGAGCCTTCGGGCTCGCGGGCCGGTAGCGGTGTGCATCCTCTCCCTCCCTTGGTCGACGGGATGCTGACCGACGTACAATCATATGTCACCTTCGTTACAAACTCATGCGAAATTCGAGGCCGACTCCCAGCTCGCGCTGGAGGTGATCCAGTGCTAAGCCAAGCTGGCCGCGTCGCCCCCGGCGGGTTGAGTTCCCTCGTGATCGCGGAGGAGGAGAGCTTTCACGAGCGCCCGGGGAGCCTCGCGGCGAGACGCCGCGGGAGGCTTGGTCGCGTCAGCTCCTTGGCCACGAGATACCCGGAGCCACCGCCGAGCCCGGGGCCCGGGTGGGTGCTGGCGCCGATGAGATGCAGGCCCTCGACCGGCGTGCTGTGTCCCGGCGTCGCGGCGAGCGGCCGCCACAGCAGGTTCTGGTCGAGCGCGCACGACCCGCCGTAGATGTCGCCGCCGACGAGGTTGCAGTTCAACCGCTCGAGGTCGGCGGGCGAGAGCACGACGCGCTTCAGCGTCGCCGCCTTCACGTTGGTCAGCGAGCCCGAGAGCCGCTCGACGACACGGTCGGCGTAGGCCTCGCGGAGCTCCTCCGTCCAGGTGCCGTCACCCACGTCGATCTCTCCCGCTGCGTCTCCCTTCACGCGACCGGCGGGCAGTTCCTGCAACTGAAGCCAGAGGATCCAACTCCCGTCTGGGGCGCGTGAGGGGTCGAGCGCGCACGGCTGGCCGACGGCGATCGTCGACTCCGCCGGAAGCAGGCCGCGCTCGGCCTCGTTGACCGCACGTGAGACCCCGTCGAGGCCCGTGGACACGTGGAGCAGCGGGCAGCGCGCGAGGTCGGCGCCGCGCGCGCCCGTCCAGGCGGGCGGTGCGTCCAGCGCCAGGTGGATCTGCATCTCTCCCCGGCCGTAGCGGTACCGGCCCGCGGCCTCGCCGACCGCAGGCGGGGAGTCACCCGGGCCGAGCAGGCGCCCGTAGAGCTGGGTCGGCGTGACCCCGGCCACGACGGCGCGTGAAGCGGCGACCGACTCGCCGTCGACCAGGCGGACGCCCGTCGCCCTGCCGCCAGACACGAGGACGCGCTCGACGTCGGCGCCGGAGCGGACCTCACCGCCGGCGTCCTCCACGATGCCCTTGAGCCCCTCGACGAGCATCTGGCCGCCGCCGCGCGGCACCGGCATCCCACCGAGCTCGAGCGCCGCGGCGATCACCTGCGTCATGAACCCGGAGACCGCTTGATCAGGCCCGAGTCCTGTATGGAGCACCCAGGGCGCGAGCAGGCCATGGGCGGCCCCGCTCTGGAACGTCGCCTGCAGCCAGTCGCGAGCGGTCACGAGCGTCGAGCCGGCGAAGGCAAGGGTGCCGCGGCGGCCGAACCGCTTGTACGCGCGCCGGCCGAAGGCAAGCCCGGCACCCGACCAGAGCTCTGTGCCGAGGAGACCGAAGGCGAGATCGGCGTTCGCCATGAATTCGTTGAAGAAGGTGTCCCAGCGGGCGCCGTCTCCCTCCGCGTGACCGTCGAGCTCCGCGATGTTCGCGGCGTGTTCGGTGTGAAGGAGCACGGCCGCGCCGTCCGGGAAGACGGAGGCTGTGGGCAGGTCGGTGTTGAGGTACTCGAGGCCGCGCCGGTCGAGCTCGGGCTTCAGCTCGGCGTAGGCCGCGCCGCCCGTCCACAGCGGATGCCAGGACGCCAGCACCTCATGCGTGAAGCCGGGAAGAGTGAGGTCGGCGGACGTGTAGATGCAACCGCCGAGCCGCTCCTCACGCTCGAGCACGCACACCGTCCAGCCGGCCTGGGAGAGGAGTGCGGCGCCTGTGAGAGCGTTGACTCCGGAGCCGACGAAGACCGCGTCGAAGGTCGCCATTGCCGGTGCGACTCTATCCGCCCGCGTCGGACTCGTCGCTTCAAGGCTTTGACATGTCACAGGGTCGTTTGTGAAAGAATCGCCGCCATGCTTCTGCGCGAGGTCGAGTACGTGCGTCCCTCCACTGTCGAGGAGGCGATCGGGCTTCTGGCCGAGCACGACGGCGCGCGGGCCCTGGCGGGAGGGCAGACGCTCGTCAACGTCATGAAGGCGCGGGCCGCCGCGCCCGACGTGCTGGTCGACCTGAACCGTCTCCACGAGCTCCGCGACATCTCGTTCTCGGCCGACGAGGCGTGGCTCGAGATCGGGGCGATGGCGACGTCCAGCCAGATCGTCGCATCTTCGGAGGTGGACGTGGCACGGCCCATCCTGGCCGAGATCGCAGCCACGATCGCCGACGTGCAGGTGCGAAACCGCGGCACGATCGGCGGCAACGTCTGCGTGAACGACCCGACCAATCACTATCCACCGCTGCTGGCCGCGCTCGGCGCCACCTTCACGATTCGGGGCGCGCAGGGCGAGCGCACGGTGGACGCGGAGGAGTTCTTCGTGGGCGTCTACGTGACCGCTGTCGGTGAGGGCGAGTTGCTGACGAAGATCTCCGTTCCGACCCGCAAGCCGGGCACCGGCGACGGCATGGCAGGGCTCACGCTCGGCAAGCACGGCACGTACATCGTCAGCGCCGCCGCCACGACCGGGCCCGCCGGCACCAGGATCGCGATCGGCGCCGTTTCCTCCGCGCCGGTGCGGGCAAGCCAAATGGAGGAGCGGCTCGCCGGCGGCGACCTTTCCGAGGCAAGTGTTCGGGAGGCGGCCGCCGGGCTCGGCGCGAGCCTCGACCCGCCGTCGGACGTCCACGCATCGGCCGACTACCGTCGTGCGCTCGCGGAGACCCTGGCCGTGCGGGCGGTTCTGCAGGCAGCCGAGCGAGCGAGGAGCTGAGATGGCCCAGGTGCCGACGACAAGCCGGGCCGTGAACGTCCAAATCAACGGGGTCACCTACGAGCGCGACGTCCCTTGCTCGCGGCTGTTGGTGCACTTCTTGCGGGACGACCTCGACCTCACGGGCACGCACATCGGATGCGACACGGGAAACTGCGGCGCGTGCACGGTCCACGTCGACGACCAGCCCGTGAAGAGCTGCATGCTGCTTGCTGTGCAGGCCGACGGCGCGGTCGTGCGTACGGTCGAGGGGCTGGCCGGTGAGGACGGTGAGCTCTCCCCGCTCCAGCAGGCGTTTTCCCACACGCACGCCTTGCAGTGCGGCTACTGCACGCCCGGCATGTTGATGAGCGCGCAGGCTCTGCTCGACCGCAATCCGCACCCGACGGAGGAGGAGGTGCGGATCGCTCTCCAGGGCAATATCTGCCGCTGCACCGGGTACTGGAACATCCTGGAAGCTGTGCAAGAGGCGGCGGGGGGAACGTCGTGACCACCGTCGAGACCGGCAGCGAGACGACACTCCGGCGCGGCACGCTGGGATTCAGCGTTCCCCGCAAGGAGGACCGGCGGCTCCTGCAGGGGCAGGGCGTCTTCTTCGACGACATCCGCCGCCACAACCAGGGGTACGTCCACTTCGTCCGCTCCCCGTACGCGCACGCCAAGATCGTGTCCATCGACGTTGCTGCAGCGCTCGAGCTGCCGGGTGTCCATGGGACGCTCACCGGCGACGAGGTCGCCCTGCTCACCGACCCGTTCTTCCAGATCGCCGCGCCTCCCGGCGGGCTGGTCAAGGACTACGCGCTCGCGGTCGGGAAGGCCCGCTACGTCGGCGAGGCCGTCGTCGCGGTCGTCGCCGAAACGCGGGAACGAGCCCGCGACGCCGCCGAGCTCGTGGAGGTCGAGTACGAGCCCCTGACCGCTGTCGTCGACGCGCGAACCGCCCTCGACCCGGCGACGCCGCTGCTGCACGACGAGGTCGGCACGAACATGTCGTACACCGGCCTCTGGGAGTGGGGCGACCCGGACGCGGCGTTCGCCGCAGCCGACCACGTCGTACGGATCAAGGAGCTCCACTTCGACCGCTTCAACTCGACGCCGCTCGAGTGCGACGGCGCCCTCGTCGAATACAACAAGGGCACTGGCCAGTGGACGATGTACACCAACAACCAGTTCCCCGGGTTCGCGGTGATCATGATGGCGCCGGCCATGCGTGTCGGCATCGACAAGCTGCGCATGGTCACGCAGGACATCGGCGGCGGCTTCGGCAACAAGATCACCTCGCACCCGCAGCTCGTCGCGTGCTGCCTGCTCGCCCGAAAGCTCGGACGCCCGGTGCAGTGGACGGAATGGCGCACCGACTTCCACCAGTCGATGTCACACGGCAACGAGCGCTGGTTCCACGACATCGAGGTGGCCGTGCAGGCGGACGGCACCATGACCGCGCTTCGCTGCAAGGCTCTCGACGACGCAGGCGCGTGGTTGCGCTACGAGCCGCTCGGCGGCGTCATCTGGTCGCAGGTCGCTGCGGGCGTCTACGGCTGGCGGAACATCTCCCTGGAGTTCACGCAGGTGCTGACGAACAAGGCACCCGTCTCACCGAATCGTGGCTACTCGCGCATGCAGCAGCTCTGGTTCTGCGAGCGTGTCGCCGACATCGTCTGTCAGGAGCTCGGCTTCGATCCCGTCGAGTTCCGGAAGCTGAACTACATCAAGTCCCACCAGATGCCGTACGAGACGCCGAACGGGTGCGTCTACGACTCCGGCGACTATGCGCGCTGCCTCGACCTCGCGCTCGAGCTCATCGACTATCCGTCGCTTCCAGCCCGCCGGGAGGAGGCCGCGAGCCGCGGCAAGCTGCTCGGGTTCGGCATCGGCTCCACGCTCGACTCCGGCACCAACAATTTCGGGCAGTCGCAGCTCCTCAACCCCGAGCTGCAGTTCTCGGGGAACAACGAGGTGGCCACCGTGAAGCTCGACATCTTCGGCGAGATCGTCGTCACGCTCGGCACGACACCGCAGGGTCAGGGTCACGAGACGACCGCGGCGCAGGTCGTGGCCGCGATCCTCAACTGCGATCCCGACATCGTCACCGTGCGCGTCGGCCACGACAGCTACTGGAACTCGCACGCGGGCTTCTCGGGCACGTACGCGAGTCAGTTCGCGGTGACGGGGCTCTCGGCCGTGAAGGGGGCGGCCGACGAGCTGGCCAGGCAGATGAAGCTGCTCGCGAGCATGGTCTTCCAGTGCCCCGAGGAGGCGATCGAGCTGGCGGAGGGCTTCGCCCGGATCAAGGACAACCCTGAGGCCGCGCTGCCGTACATGGCGCTCGGCGCGATCCCGAACGCGAACAACGCCGGCTTCCCCATCGACCCGCCGCCGATGAACGCGCGCTATGTCTACCGGCCCCCGTTCCAGGTGCCCGACAAGGACACGAAGTTCGGGAATCTCACTCTGACCTACGCGACGCAGATCCACGCGTGCATCGTCGAGGTCGACCCTGAGACCGGCTACTACGACATCGTCGACTACGCGGCGGTGGACGACTGCGGCACGCGCATCAATCCGAAGATCGTCGAGGGCCAGGTGATGGGTGCCACCGCCCACGGGATCGGCGGCGCCGTCTGGGAGACCTTCACCTACGACAGCGAGGGCAACCTGCTCACCCCGAACTTCTACGACTACCACGTGCCTCACGCGCTCGACATGCCGCCGCTCAAGACGGCGGCCATCGAGTCGCCCAGCCCATTTACACCGCTCGGCACCAAGGGCATGGGCGAAGGTGGTGGCGGCGCGGTGCACTGCGTGTGCTCGGCGGTGCAGAACGCGCTGGCGAGCGCCGGAGGCGCGATCGTGTACGACTCGCACAACCCGTACCATCGCGTGTGGGAGATGTTGAACGACCCCGAGCGAACGCGAGCGAACGTCGAGGTGGCGAGCAGGTGAACGTCAACGGAACGAAGGAGCTTTCCGCGTCCCGCGAGGTCGTGTGGAGCGTGATCAACGACCCGGCGAAGATGGCCGGGCTGATGCCGGGCGTCGAGAGCCTGGACATCCAGGACGACCGGCACTGGACGGCCAAGGTGAAGGTGCCGCTCGGGCTAGGCGGCCTGAAGATGACGATCAAATTCGAGAAGATCGAGGAACGGCCGATCGAGTTCGCCAAGCTCCACGCCAAAGGCCAGGGTGTGGGTGCGCTGATGGACATGACGACGTCCTTCACGCTTGCCGAGCGCGAGGGCGGGACGACCACGATGGACTGGGAGGCCGAGGTCAAGATCGCCGGTCCGGTCGGTGCGATGGGCCAGCGCGTGCTGCAGCCCATCATCACCCAGCAGGTGGGCAACGTTCTGGCGGCTCTCGAGAAGCAGGTCAGCGAGGCAGCTTCCCGCTGACCTGAGCGTAGGCTCCGACGAACTCCGTAGGCGAGCCTCTGCAGGGCCCCCGGCGCGTCGCTCAGCCGCCGGCCAGCCAGTCGTCGATGAGCCGGCGCGCGATCGAGATTCCGGGTGGGACGCGCGGCAGGGCGTCGCGCCGGAACCACTCAGCGTCCACGATCTCGCTCTCGTCGATGGCGAGCTCGCCCCCGGCGTACTCGGCGGTGAAGCCGAGCATCAGCGAGTGGGGGAAGGGCCAGGGCTGGCTCGCCCAGTAGCGCACGTCGCGCAGTGTGATGCCGACCTCTTCGTGCACCTCGCGGTGCACACAGTCCTCGAGCGACTCGCCGGGGTCGACGAAGCCGGCGAGGACGCTGTACATGGGCTCGGGGAAGCGGCGGCCGTGCGCGAGCAGGATCTCCTCGCCCCGGGTTACGCGCACGATGATCGCGGGTGCGACACGCGGGAACGCAAGGAGACCGCACGCAGGGCAGCGCTTGGCGCGCTCGCCTGGCGTGTCGACGGTGGGCGTGCCGCAGCGGCCGCAGAAGCGGTGCGTCTCGTGCCACTCCGCGATCTGCACGGCGCGGCCGGCGACAGGGAAGAGCGCCTCCTCGACCAGAGCGAGCAGCGGGCGGAGCGGGCTGAACGTCATCCCGGGCGGAGCCTCGGGGGCGTCCTCGAGCACGACCGACCACGCGGCGACCCCGTCGAACGTGCCGAGGAAGTGCGGCACCCCGGCCAGCCCGGCCTCGGCGAAGGTGGGAAGGAGCGCAGGCGAGCCTTCGATCACGAGGAGCTGTCCGTTCCGGACGCCGAGGAAGAGGTCGGCCGGCCCGGGATCGGCGGGCGCGGCAACGCCGGGTCGGAAGCGCGGCGTGTCGGTGTCGGCGGGCACGCGCGCAGGGTAGCGGCGTGGGGACAGTCCCCCGGGGGGACTGTCC
>JBJXGY010000138.1:0-4280 GCA_046160185.1 Gaiella sp.
GTGCGCACGAGCGTGACCGTGCCGCCGGGCTCCGGGTCGTCGCGCACCGCCATGCCGACGGCGACGCCGACGGCGAAGAGGAGCGCCGACGCGAGCACGACGGGCACGGCGCGCAGCCAGAAGGGCCGGCGGCGCTGCGGCCTGCGCTGGCGGGCCGAGGGCTGTTCGAGGGCGGTCACGGTGCGTAGTCTTGCGCCCCGCGCGCGTAGAGGTGGAAGGCAGCGTCAGTGGCGACGGTCACGGTGAGGGGCCAGTCTGGCGTGGCGGCGCGCTCTTCGATCGCCACCCGGGCCCAGGCCTCGGCCGTCAGGTAGGCGGACGCCAGCTCGTCGAGGGTGAAGATGCCACCGACACGGCGGCGGAGCTCCGTCGTCACGGCCAGGACCTGCGCCTCGAGCCGGTCGGCGGTCACGCGATCCGCACCGGCGCGGCGCAGCTCCTGGTACCCCAGCTCCCAGTCGTGTCGAGCGCTCTCGAGCGTGGTGCTCATGCGGTGCAGCACTCCTCCGCGGGCCACAGCGGGTCGAGCTCGGCCAGCATCTTTCCTCCCAGCCTGTAGCCGGGCACGGCCAGCGCGTAGGCGACGTGGGCGTGGAGGCACTTGAGCTGCGTGGGGTTGCGCGAGCCTCCGATACCGGTGCCGAGCGAGGCGCCGCCGTCCTGACCGGTGGAGCCGGCCGCCAGCTTCGTCCGCAGCGCAGCCTGCTCGAGCGTGACGCGGTCGAGGTTGGCCCGCAGGTCTGGGTCGGTCTCGACCAGGGCGGTGAAGCGCTCGACCCCACCCGCCGCCTCGATCCTCGAGACCGCCGCCACGAGCTGCGGGCAGCTGAGGTAGAAGGTGGTCGGAAACGGCTCGCCGGCCGCCGTGTAGGGCCGCTGCTCCGTCACCGCGGGTCGCCCCCAAGGGCAGCGTACGACGACCCGAGCGAAGGCGCGTGGCCGGCGGCCCAGCTGACGGGCCAGTACGTCGAGGTCGTCCACGGCCGCCACGCTACCGCTCGCAGCAACGGGAACGGCTCGGTCACTTCCCCGGCGTGCGCCTCCAGGCGGCGATGCCCTTGATGATGTAGAGCTGCTCACCCGGACGGATGTAGCCGACACGACGCGCCTCACGGGCAAGCACTTCGAGGTTACGAGACTGCTCGAGGCGCAGCTCGAGCTCGGCACGCTGCTCGCGAAGCTTGACCACCTGCGCCCGACGCATCTCGAGCTGCTGCTTTGTCTCCACGTACGAGGTCAGCGGCTGGTAGTAGAGAAAGGCGATGACCGCAACGGCGGCGAGCGGCAGGACGATGCGAAGCCAGCGGGGGCGAGCCGACCGGCGTCGCGGACGCGGGCGCGTACATGTCTCTCGTGACCGGGTCACGCAGGCGAGGTTCGGCGCGGGCGGGTGAACCTCCTGCCGCGAGGCCGAGCTCAGGCGATGTCGACCTTGATCACGTTGGTCGAGCCAGGGATGTTGACCTGGGTGCCCGCGGTGATCACGACCCGGTCGCCCGCGTCCACGATCCCGGATTCACGGGTGATGGCGACCGCGCGCCCCCAAAGATCCTCCACGTCGTGCGTCTCGGGCAAGAGCAGCGGGGTCACACCCCACTCCAGCGCGAGATGGCGAAGCGCATCCTGATTATGCGAGAGCGCAGCGATTGCACGGCGCGGCCGGAGCCGCGCCACCGCCAGCGCGGTACGGCCCGACGACGTGGGGACGATCAGCGCGCGAGCCTCGAGCGCCTCCGCGATGTCGCAAGCCGCGTTCGACATCGCCTGTCCGATCGTCGGCTCGTCGGACGCGCTCGGGATCTCGTGGCGATAGCTCATCGCCGGCTCGATGGCGAGCGCGATCCGATCCATCATCGTCACCGCTTCGACGGGGTACTCGCCGACGGCGGTCTCACCCGAGAGCATGAGGGCCGACGTGCCGTCGAGGATCGCGTTCGCAACGTCGGAGGCTTCGGCTCTGGTCGGCTCGGGCGAGGAGATCATGGTCTCCAGCATCTGGGTGGCGGTGATCACGGGCTTGCGAGATTCGAGTGCGGCGGAGATGATGCGCTTTTGCACGAGGGGCACCTCGGCTACGCCGATCTCCACGCCCAGGTCGCCGCGGGCGACCATCACCGCGTCCGTCACCGTGAGGATCTCGTCGAGTGCGGCTACCGCCTCCGCCTTCTCGATCTTGGAGACGATCCACACGTTCGAGCCGCTTGCCTCCACGATCGCCCGCAGCTCGCGAACGTCGTCGGCCGAGCGCACGAAGGAGAGCGCGACGTAGTCGACACCGGCTCCCAGAGCCCACTCCAGGTCCTCGCGGTCCTTATCCGTCAGGGACGGGATCGGGAGCTGGATACCGGGGAGGTTCACCCCTTTCTGCGAGGTGACCGTGCCGCCGGCGATCACCGTGCACCGGGCTCGGCCCCCGCTCAGCTCGTTCACGCGGAGGCGGATGCGGCCATCGTCGATCAGGATGTCGTGCCCCACCTGCAAGGCGTCGCCGATGGCCGCGGGCTGAACGACCAGATCCCCGACCTGCGCCGCCTGGCGGGTCGAGACGAACACCTCGGCGTCGCGGCGAAGCTCGAGCGGCGCGTCGAGGTCGCCCACCCGGAGCTTCGGCCCGCGCAGGTCGGCCATCACGGCGATCGCCCGCCCGGACTCGGCCTCGATCTCCCGTACCAGCGCCAGCCTCCGCGCGGCGTCGTCCTGTGTGCCGTGGGACATGTTGAGTCGCGCGCAGTCCATGCCCGCCGCGACCAGCGCCTGGATCGACTCGCGGCTGGACGTGGCGGGCCCGATGGTCGCCACGATCTTGGTGCGCCGCTTATGCCCCGCCATCCGACGGGGAAGGGTAGTACACGCGGCCGAGGTCGCTCCGGTGCGCCCGAAACGGACACAATGGCCGTATGCAGCAGACGCTCGAAGCACCGGTCGAGACGACGGAGCACCTGGACGAGACGGACGACGTCCGCGACCGGCCATGGATCGTGATCGTCTGGAACGACCCGATCAACTTGATGAGCTACGTGACGCTCGTCCTACGCAAGCTGTTCGGGTACTCGGAGGCGAAGGCGACGCAGCTGATGTTGCAGGTGCACAACGAGGGGAAGGCTGTCGTTTCTTCCGGCCCGCTGGAGCGTTGCGAGCACGACGTGGCCCGGCTGCAGGGTCACGGCCTGTGGGCGACCATGCGCCAGGACTGATGGCACGTCACGGGATCACAAGGCGCCGCGGTGGTGGCTGGAGCGTCACGCTCTCACCCGCGGAACGTGCCGTGCTCGCAGGGGCGGCGGCCCAGCTGCACGGTCTCGTCGACACCGACGACCCGAGCCTCTACCGCCTCTTCCCACCGGCTCACCCCGACGATCCGGAGGCAGAGGCCGGATATCGCCAGCTCGTCGGCGCCGGTCTTTCGGAAGGGAAGCGCGCCGCGCTGGCGGGCCTCGAGGGCACGGCAGGCCAGAAGACGCTCTCCGACGAGGAGCTGGAGATCTGGCTGGCAGGGCTGGAGAGCCTCCGCCTCGTCCTCGGCACGCAGCTCGAGGTGACCGAGGAGCTCGACGAGGCGCGCCTCGACCCGGCGCATCCCGACCATGCTCGTCTCTCGCTGTACCACTGGCTCTCCTGGCTGCAGGACGAGGTCGTCGAGGCCATGATGACCGGGCTCGACGTCGCCGAGACCGCCCGCGCCGAAGACGACTGATGCGCTTCGAGCGGATGATCCACGCGGTCGACGTCCATGCCGCCGGTGAGCCCGGCCGGGTGATCGTCGGCGGCGTCCCGGACCCGCCGGGAGCAACGGTGTACGAGAAGATGGCGGCTTTGCGTGAGCACTCCGACTGGTTGCGAAAGGTCATGCTGCGCGAGCCTCGGGGGTACCCCGCGCTCTGCTGCAACCTGCTCGTGCGACCGACGCGGCCGGAGGCCGATGCAGCGTTCGTGATCATGGAGCAGGTCGAGTACCCGCCGATGAGCGGATCGAACACGATCTGCGTGGTCACCGTGCTGCTCGAGACCGGGATCCTGCCGATGCACGAGCCGTCGACGAGGCTCACGCTCGAGACACCTGCCGGGCTGATCGGCGTGGAGGCGAGCTGTGCCGACGGCAAGGTGACATCGGTCGAGTTCCGCAACGTGCCGGCGTTTGCCGTCCATCTCGACCGCGTGATCGAGGTGCGCGAGCTGGGAAGCGTCTCGGTGGACGTCGCCTGGGGCGGCATGTTCTACGCGATCGCCGACGCCCGTCCGCTCGGCTTCGCGCTGACACCGGACGAGGGCCGCGACCTCGT
>JBJXGY010000139.1:0-10942 GCA_046160185.1 Gaiella sp.
CCCCCCCCCCCCCCCCCCCCCCCGCGACAGACGTACAAGCCCTGAAGCCGGGGAACCCAGAGGGTTCCCCAGTGAGCGCCTCCAACGAGATTGCCGGATCGCTGTCTCAGCTCAGGCTAGGACCGCCTCTTGTCCGACGCCCTATCCGGGAACCGTGAAGGTGGCGCGAACGATTGCGGCTGCGTCGCGCTTGCCGCTGCGGACGGCCCACACGTACCAGATGTACTTGCCCGGCTTGAGATGCTTGCGCGGGACGCGGAGCGTTGGGCTTCCTGCCTTCGCTCCGAACACCTTCCGTGCTCCGCGAAACAGCGCGAAGTCGTAGCGCGTGACGCCGGCGACCGGGGCCCACGCGAACCTGTTCGGGACGACGGCTGGTGTTGACGGGGTTGTCGGCGAGGAGGCCGGCTTCGAGCCGGCGGACGGTTTCGAGCCTGCGGAGGGTTGCGTCGCCGGTTTCGGCTTGGACTGGGGTGTTGACCCGGCGGCACCCTTTGGGGCGGGTGTCGCGGCCGGCGCGGGAGTCGCAGCGGGTGCGGGCGTCACCGGGACGGGCGACGTCTCGGGTCGCTCGACCGGCGGGGTGAGCGGAGCCACCGGGGTGCGGCCGGCGGTCGTGACCACGGGGTGCCAGCGATCCGTCGGAAAGGCGAGCAACCCCAGCAGACCGAGCACGGCCAGCCCCGCTGTGAAGCGCGGGCGAATCCAGCCCACGCCGAGCTTGCGACACGCTCTCTCGACGTCGCTCGACACTTGCCGCAAGACGACTTCGGACCGCACAGAATCCTTCCCCTCGCCGCGCTCCTCCGCGGATGCCATGCCATTGTCCCAGAGGGACCGGTGGTCGCTCACGCCCCTTACGGAACCTTTTCCCGGAAATTCCGGTGTTCTTCACCGAGATTGCGGTAGCTCGCGCACCCTTGCGCCGGATCGGTGAAGATCACGGGGATGTCACCTCCTGCCCGACTCGCCCTCGCCGACAGCCTCGAGCGCCTCGGCACCGAGTCCGCCTTCGCGGTGCTCGCCAGGGCGCGCGAACTGGAGCGCCAGGGGCGCGACGTGATTCACCTCGAGATCGGCGAGCCGGACTTCGACACCCCGGCGAACGTCAAGGAGGCCGGCATCCGGGCGCTCCGCGAGGGGCACACCAGCTACTGCCCGACAGCCGGCCTGCCCACCTTCCGGGAGGCGTGCGCCGAGTATCTCTCGCGCACGCGTGACATCGAGGTGGACGCAGCAAACATCGTCGTCGGGAACGGTGCCAAGCCCTTCCTCTTGCACTCGATCCTCGCCACCTGCAATCCCGGGGACGAAGTGATCTACCCCGACCCGGGCTTCCCCATCTACGAATCGGCCGTCCGCTTCGCCGGCGCCACGCCGGTGGCGCTGCCGCTGCGCGAGGAGAACGACTTCGTGTTCTTGCTCGACGACCTCGCCGCGCGGCTCACGCCCCGCACCCGGCTTGTGATCCTCAACTCGCCGCAGAACCCGACCGGCGGCGTGATCGACGGTGACACGCTCCGCGCTACGGCCGAACTGATCGAGAGGACGAGCGCGTGGGTGCTCACGGACGAGGTGTACAGCCGGATGGTGTACGACGGCTCGTTCACCTCCATCGCCTCGGCCGACGGCATGCTCGAGCGGACGATCCTCCTCGACGGGCTCTCCAAGACGTACGCCATGACCGGCTGGCGCTGCGGCTACGCGGCTATCCCGGCACCTCTCGTCGACCCGTTCGTCCGGCTGGCGGTCAACACGACGTCGTGCGTGCCGCCCTTCGTGCAGCTCGCCGGCGTGGAGGCGCTGACCGGCCCGCAGGACGAGCCCGAAGCGATGATCGCGGAGTTCAAGCTGCGGCGCGACCGCCTGGTGCCGCTGCTCGACGCCCTCCCCGGCTTCGGCTGCCGCATGCCTCGCGGTGCGTTCTACGCGTTCCCCAACGTCTCTGACGTACCGCTCCCCGCCGACGAGCTCGCTCGGCGCCTGCTCGAGGAGGCCGGTCTCGCGGTTCTCGCGGGGTCGGCCTTCGGCGAGGTCGGAACCGACAACCTGCGCATCTCCTACGCCAACTCCCTGGAGAACCTCGAAGCCGCAGTCGCCCGCATCGAGGCGTTTCTCGCGGGACTCTGACCGCGACGCGAAGAGGGCGCCTCTCGGCGCCCTCGACGAACTCTCTCTGACGGCCGACCCTACGGACCCCAGGAATGGCCCTGCTTGCTCGTGACACGAACGATCGTGCGGCGCATTTTCGACCCTCCCTCCACTGTCCTGCGAGATCCGGCGTTCACGGGAGGAAGTCTCCACGCACGCGCTGAACGATCGCTTAATCGCGCGCCAGGTGACGGAAACCCGTGTCAGGCCCTGGAAAAACCAATACTTTCGGACGTATAGTGGGTTGGTGAAAGGGGTGGTCAGGGGTGGCCGCTGAAGGGCGTTCCGCAACGGACGTGCCGCCGCTTGCCGTGCTCGGCCCCCTTCTGGTCGGAGGTGCCGCGCCCGAGCTTCCGCGCCAGGCGCAGATCCTGCTCGCTGCCCTCCTCCTTCGCGCCAACGAGCCGCTCTCGCCACAGCGCCTCTCGGACGACATCTGGGGCAACACGCCGCCGGCCAGCGCCGCGAACGCGCTCCAGGTCTACGTCTCCCGCATCCGCAAGACCCTGGCCGAAGCCCACCTCCAAGCCACGATCTCTCGCGGAGAGGCCGGGTATGCCATCGACGTCGATCCCGACCACGTCGACATGTCGGTCTTCGCCGGCCTGGTCGAATCCGCGGCCCTCGAGGACGATCCAAGCCGCGCCGCCGAGACGCTGCACGCCGGCCTCGCGCTCTGGCGCGGCCCGGCACTCGACGGGCTGACGTTCGAAGGGAGCGCGGCGCTCGACGTCCGGACCCTTGAGGAGAGCCGACTCGCAGCACTCGAACGCCGCATCGAGCTCGACCTGATGCTGGGTCGCCACGCGGAGCTCGTGGTCGAGCTGCCGGCACTCGTCGCCGCCCATCCTTTCCGGGAGCCTCTCCATCGCGACCTGATCCTTGCGCTCTACCGCTCGGGCCGGCAGGCCGACGCCCTCGACCATTGCCGCGAGGCACGACGCATCATGGTGGACGAGCTCGGCATCGAGCCCGGGGACGAGTTGCGCGAGCTCGAGCGCGCCGTGCTGCAGCAGGACCCGGCACTTCAGCTGTCCCGCTCGGCCCGCCAGCGCCTGCTGGCGGATGCCGGCCGAGCCCCCGACCGGCGTCCGGCCGTCGTCATCTGGATCGGGCTCGATGACGAACCGCTCGCCGAGGAGGACCCGGAGCGTGTCGAGACAATGCTCGACCGCTGGTCGGCTGCTCTTTCCACCACTCTCCGACGGCATGGCGTCACGCCGCTCCCGCGGCGGGGGCCCGATCTGATCGGGCTCGCCGGCGTCCCCGAGGCCCGCGAGGACGACTCGCTTCGCGCGTGCCGCGCGGCCCTGGACGTGCGCGCGACGCACACGGAACCAGGCGACGGCCCCCTCACGCAGACCGGGCTCCGGATCGGCCTCGAGGCCGGCGATCTCGTGATCTCGGTCGAGCGGCTCGACGACGCGGCGGGCCCTCTCGTCTCCTCGGCCCGCCGCCTCGCAGCGACCGCCGAACCGGGTGAGATCCTGCTCGGCGAGCGGATACGAGGGCTACTGGGCGACGGCGTCGTAACAGCGGGCGCCGACGGACTGCGGCTCGTGCAGGTGGAACGCACGGCGGAGGCCATTCCCCGTGTGCTCGCGCGTCCGCTCGTCGGACGCGCGGACGAGCTCGTGCTGCTGCGCGAGCTCGTACGGCCCGCGCTCGACAACGGAGCACCCCGCCTGGTTCTCGTCAGCGGCCCCGCCGGAATCGGCAAGTCGCGGCTGGTGACCGAGCTCACCGCCTCGGACGACACGATCAGGACGCTGCGGGCACGCTGCCTACCCGACGAGGAAGACCAGGCCTTCGCTCCGCTGCGTGACGTGCTCCGCGAGCTCGAAGGTGGCGATGGCGGGCTCGCGCGGCTGGTCGGGGCAGGAGCGGCCGAGACCTTGCTCGCGCTCACCGGCGCGACGACCGTCTCGGGCTCGCGCGAGGATACCTTCCTCGCCATCCGGCGCGCGCTCGAGGCACTCGCCGAGAAGCAACCACTGCTGTTCGTGGCCGAGGATCTGCACTGGGCCGAGCCCACCTTCGTCGACCTGCTTCGTGACATCGCGCGGTCGGCGCGAGGACGACTCGCTTTCGTCGCCACGGCGAGACCCGAGTTCGTCAGCGGCCGCGAGACCGAGCTACCGTGGCGCCTCGCTCTGGAACCGCTGAGCACCGACGTGGGACTGGAGCTCGTGGGGGCGATCCCTCGCGGTTCCGCCCTTCCAGCGGACGTCCAGGCCCGCATCGTCGTCGCCTCCGGCGGCAACCCGCTCTTCATCGAGCAGTTGGTGGCGATGGCCGACGAGACGACGGACGGCGACCCCCAGGTACCTGGCACGCTACGCGGGCTGCTCTCTGCGCGCGTCGACCGGCTCGAGGCCGCCGACCGCGCCACGCTCGAGATCGCTTCTGTGCTCGGCGAATGGTTCGAAGCGGGCCAGATCGAGGCCGTCGCAGGCGACGAGGACGAGCTCGACGTGCCGGCGTCGCTGCACCGGCTCCACGAGCACGAGGTGATCCTCGTCTCACCGCGCAATGCCGCGCTGAACACGATCGCGCATCCGCTGCTCCGCTCGACCACCTACGACCGCATCGCCAAGCGGCGGCGCGCCGACCTCCACGAGCGATACGCCGCGCTCGAAGCCGGCCCGGACGGTGCGGGCGGCCTCGACGAGACGGTCGGCTACCACCTCGAGCGTGCCTTCCGCTTCCGCGTCGACATCGGACTGGAAGACGAGACCGTGGCGACGCTGGGCGAGCGGGCGAGCGGCCGGCTCGTCGCCGCAGGGCGACGGAGCGTGCGCCGCGGCGACGTCACAACCGCGGTGAGCATGTTTCGGCGCGCGGCCGGGGCGGTGCTGCCCGGCGAGCACGCCGATGCGGGGTTGTTGCTGCAGTACGGAGACGCGCTCCGCGAAAGCGGCCACCTGGCCGAGGCGGAGGCGACGCTGACGCAGGCTCTCTCGCTGGTGCCGGTGGAGAGTGACGAGCGGTTGCACTGGCGAATCCACGCATCGCTCGTCCGGGTTCAGCTCCAGCTGCACGGGGACGACGTCGACACCGTTCACCGAGCAGCGGACGAGGCGCTGACAGAGCTGACGCGGCTGGAGGACGCAGAGGGGCTCTCGGTGGCCTGGTGGTCGCACGCGTGGATCGCCTGGCTCGGCTGCCGTGCGGCGGACACGGAAGAGGCACTCGAGCATGCGATGCGGTTCGCTCGGGCCGCCGGAGACGAACGGGCGGAAGCGCACGGAGCAAACCTCTATCTCGGCGCCGGCCTGTTCGGCCCGCTGTCGGTGGAGCAGGCCGTGACGCGCGCGCTCGAGCTGCGGGAGCGACACAAGGGGCGTCACCGGCTGCTTGCCTCCACCTCGCGCGCCCTCGCGGTGCTGCGCGCCATGCAGGGTCGCTTCGACGAGGCGCGAGAGCTCGTCGAGGACGACCGCGAGATCCTCAGCGAGCTCGGTATGCGCTTTCTGGCGGCGGCAGCCACGGAGGCGGCAGGCCGGGTGGAGCTGCTCGCCGGCGAGCCTGCAGCGGCCGAGGCTGCGCTCCGGATCGGCTACGACGAGCTGCTCGAGATGGGCGACAGAAGTGCGCTGCCGACCGTGGCGGCCATGCTGGCCGAGGCGCTCGTCGAGCTCGAGCGCTGGCAGGAGGCGCTCGACGTGGTGGGCGAAGCCGCGCGCCGCGCCGATCCCGGCGACCTGCAGGCGCAGGTGCAGTGGCGCCTTGCGAGCGCCAAGACGTACGCCGCCCTCGGTCGACGGAAGCGCGCGATCCAGCATGCGCTGGAGGCGACCGAAATGGCCACCGGCACCGACTTTCTCGACATGCAGGGGGACGCCTGGCACACCCTGGCCGAAGTCGAGCGCCGCATCGGGCGCGCGGGTGGCGCGCGGGAGGCGATCGGGAAGGCGATCGACGCGTACGCCCGCAAGGGAAACGTCGTCGCCGCCGCCCGCTCCGAGGTGCTCCAGCGTTCACTCGGCACCGAGCAGCCGCCGGCGACCCATCGCCGGCGACGCGCCGCCGACGGCTGACCGCGGTCCGGTGCGAGAATGCCGGAGTGACGGCGCTCTACCGGACCTACCGGCCACAGACGTTCGACCAGGTGGTCGGCCAGGACGCCGTCGTGCGCACCCTGCGCAACGCGATCACGGGCGACCGGGTGCGTCAGGCCTACCTCTTCGCGGGCCCGCGCGGAACCGGCAAGACGTCGATGGCGAGGATCCTGGCCAAGGCACTGAACTGTGCGGCTGGTCCAACCGCCGAGCCCGACGACAGCTGCCCGTCCTGCCGTTCGATCGCCGCCGGCACGTCGCTCGACGTGATCGAGATGGACGCGGCCTCGCAGCGCGGCATCGACGACATCCGGGAGATCCGCGACCGCGTCGTGCTGCAACCGGCCGAGGGGCGCTACAAGGTCTACATCCTCGACGAGGCCCACCAGCTCACCGACGCCGCGTGGAACGCCTTGCTCAAGCTGATCGAAGAGCCGCCGCCCCATCTCGTGTTCGTCTTTTGCACCACCGACCTGGCCAAGGTGTTGCCGACGGTTCGCTCGCGCTGTCAGACGTTCGCCTTCCAACGGCCACGCCTGGCCGACCTGCGTGCGTACCTCCGGCGGATCTGCGACGGCGAGGCGATCGACGCCCAGGATGCCGCGCTGGCACAGATCGGACGTGCCGCCCGCGGCTCGTTCCGCGACGCCGTCTCCACGCTCGACCAGCTGAGCGCCGCGACCGGCGGCGCAATCACCGTGCAGGACGTGCTGCAGCTTGTCGGCGCGGTCGAGGAGGATGCGTTGTTCCGGCTCTGCGACACCCTCGTGGATCGCGATCCTGCGGGTGCGCTCGTCTTCCTCGACGAGCTCGTCGAGCGCGGTCAGGACATCGGCCGGCTCGTCGGCGATTTGCTCGAGCACCTCCGGCACGTGATGCTCGTCCAGCAGATCGGGCGGGTGCCCGACTCGGTGCCGCTCACAGACGAGACCCGCGAGCGCCTCCACGAGCAGGCAAACCAGCTCCCGCACCCTACGATCATCCGCCTGATCGACCTCCTCGGAACCGCGCTCGAAGAACAACGCCAGGGAGGAGACCCACGACTCCCGCTCGAAGTAGCTCTCGTCAAGGTGGCCCGGCCGCAGGCGGATCTCTCGCGGGAATCGCTCGCGCACCGGGTCGAGCTGCTGGAAGAGCGGCAACATGCCGGGCACACCGCCGCGGTGTCGCGGGCCCCCTCCCCCGTCCCCGCGCCCGCGGCGAGCCCGGCGCCTTCGGCCGCCGATCCCGCATCCGCACCGGCTGCGACGGCGGCCGCCGGACATCCCGGATCCTCGACGGACACGCCGGCCGCGCCCCCGGTCGCCCTCCAGTCGCTCCAGGATGCGTGGAGCCGTAGCGTCGTCCCGTCGGTGCAGGAGCGCTTTCCACCGACGGCAGCACTGCTCGGTGAGGCGCTGCCCAGCGCCATCGAGGGCGACCTGCTCACGCTCGAGTTCCCCGCTCACGCGGAGTTCCACCGGCGCCAGTTCGAGGAGGAGCGAAACGTGACGCTCGTGCGGGAGGTTCTGCACGAGATCACAGGCCGCCGCATGGCGATCCAGACCGTGCTCGGCACCGCCCCCAGGTCCCTCGACAGTGACGGTGACGCCGCAGACCACAGCGAGGAGGATTTCCTCAGCCTGCTCAAGGACACATTCGACGTGACGGAGGTCGACGAATCATGAAGATGGACATGAACGCCCTGCTCAAGCAGGCACAGCAGATGCAGGAGCAGATGGTCAAGGCTCAAGAGGAGGCCCGCTCACACGTCTCCGAGGCGTCCGCCGGCGGCGGCATGGTCACGGTCAAGGCGAACGGCGGCGGCGAGCTTGTGGAGGTCGTGATCGACCCGCGGGCGATCGACCCCGACGATCCCGAGATGCTCGCCGACATGATGCTCGCGGCCGCCAACGAGGCTCTACGCTCGGCCGGCGAGGCCGTGGAGGCGAAGATGCGGGCCCAGATGCCGGATCTCGGCGCACTCGGGCTCCCCAACATGCCAGGGATGTAGTGCGGCGAACGGAGCGCCTCTGAAGAGGCGCCCGGGGCGCTCCGGACAGTCCAGCGACCGGCCGCACGGGGCATGTCCGGCCGGGACGGATACGCTGCCCGCGTGCTGCCGCCCGCAGTCGAGAACCTCGTCGCCCAGCTGACCCGCCTCCCCGGCATCGGCAGCCGGACAGCGCAGCGGCTCGCCTTTCACCTCCTCTCGGTTCCCCGCGACGAGGCGGCGGCTCTCGCCGGCGCGATCGCAGAGGTCAAGGAGCGCGTGCGGTTCTGCCGCGAGTGCGGCAACCTCACGGAGGACGAGCTCTGCGGGATCTGCACCGACATGAGGCGCGACCGGTCGGTGATCTGCGTCGTCGAGCAACCCGTGGACGTCATCTCGCTGGAACGCACGCACGAGTACCGCGGGCTCTACCACGTCCTGGGCGGGGGGCTATCCCCGCTCGACGGTATCGAGCCCTCGCACCTGCGCATACCGCTCCTGCTCGAGCGGGTGCTTCGAGGCGGCGTGGACGAGGTCGTGCTCGCCACCAACCCGACGATGACCGGCGAGGCAACCGCCGCCTACATCGCCGAACGCCTGCGCGGACGGGTCACCGTGACCCGGCTGGCGAGCGGGCTGCCGGTCGGCGGCGACCTCGAGTACGCCGACGAGGTCACGCTCGGCCGGGCGTTGCTCGGCCGCCGGCCGGCCTGACCCATTCGTGGACGTGCGCCCGCTCGCGCCACGCGGCTACCCTGGGGAGATGGACGAACCGCGGATCGGCATCGTCGGCGCCACAGGTGCCGTCGGCGCCATCACCCTCGACCTGCTCGCCGGGCGCGGCCAGCGCAACGTGCGCGCGTTCGCCTCGGCGCGGTCGGCCGGCAGCAAGATCCCCTACGGCACGGCGACGCTCGTCGTGGAGGAGGCCACGCCGGACGCGCTCGCCGCCGGCGAACTCGATCTCTGTCTCTTCTCCGTCGGGACCTCCGCCTCCCGTGCGCTCGTGCCGCCCGCTTCCGCGGCCGGTGCGATCTGCATCGACAAGTCCTCCGCCTATCGCCTCGTGGACGGGTACCCGCTGGTCGTACCGGAGGTCAACGGGCGGCGCGCAGTCGACGCACTGGCCCACGACCGCATCGTGGCCAACCCGAACTGCAACGCGATCCCGCTGACCTGTGTGTTGAAGCCGCTCCACGACGCCGCCGGCCTTGCCTCGGTGCGCGTCTCCACGTACCAGTCCGTGTCCGGCGCGGGAGCCCAGCGGATGGCCGCGCTCCGGGCCGAGCCGGCCGTCGACCATGACGTGGTCATGGACTGGTCCTGGCACGACGACGAGTCCGACGAGGAGCAGAAGCTGCGGCTCGAGACGAAGAAGATCCTCGAGCTGCCCGAGCTTCCCATCTCCACCACCTGCGTGCGCGTTCCCGTGATGGTCGGCCATTCGCTGGCCGTGTGGGTCGACCTCGAACGCGAGCTGACGCCGGAGCAGGCGATCGAGGCATTGCGTGCCGCGCCGAGCGTGAACGTGGTCGAGCTTCCCGATTTCCCGCGACCGTCCGCCGCAGCGGCCCGCGACGATGTCACCGTCGGCCGCATCCGCCGCGACCGGGCCTCCGAGAACGGCCTCGCGCTGTACCTCTCCTGCAACAACCTCCGCAAGGGAGCGGCGCTCAACGCGATCCAGATCGCGGATCTGCTGCTCACTGCCGTCCGCTGACGCCGCAGCATCGACCAGGTCACTGGGGCGGCAGCAGCACCGGCACCGGGGGCGGCGGCACGAACGCTCCCTGCACTGCCCGCAACACCCGTTGCGCGCGACCGTCCTCGGCCGGCTGCAGCCCGCCGAGCTCGAGCCGGCACAACTCCACGTTGCCGGCCGAACGGACGGTGACGAACCCGAACTCCTCCAGGAAGTCCCTGGGGAACACCGTCCGGTGCACGAGAAACCGCTCCGACACCGACTCGCCCGGCCGGTAGCGGTAGGCGAAGGCCTCGATCGCCTTCATTCCGCGGTCGCGCGCCTCGCCGATGGCTGCCAGCAGCAGTGACTTCTCCGTCCATTCCGCGGCACCCCCGGTGAGGTAGGCGCAGGTGATGAGCACGGCGTCGGGCGACGCCGGCCCGGCGGGCAGGTCCCGCGCGCGCGGGAAATGCGAGGCTGGGCCGTACTGCATCGACCCGAGCGGGGTCCCGCGGTCGACGTAGACCGTCCCCCACTCCCCGAACGCCTCCTCGACGTGGTCGATCCACGCGCCCTTGTCCGCCACGCGGTTTCCCCGCGACTGCCACCAGACGCAGGTCCGGCACACCTCCGGCGCCTGATCCATCGTGGCCCGCGTCAGCCCGACGACGGTCATTGGCTTGCGTCGATGTCGGCCACGACCACGTCCACGGTCGGAGCCGGGCCGTCGCTCATCGCCACGAGGTACGAGGCGACGGCTTCCTGGACGCGCTCCGCGACCCCGGTGGCGTCCCGGCCGCGTTCGACGGCGATCCGCACGGTCACCTTGAGGGAGTCGGCGGCGACCCTGGCGCGAACGCCACTAACCGACCGTGAGCCGCCGACGAGACGCGTGACTCCTTCGACGCGCATCGCCGAATCGCGGGCGTACGTCGCGTAGACGTCCGCCGAGATGACCGCACCGCCCTCCATCCAGCCAGTTTAGATGAGGCGTTCCACGACCTCGCGGGCCGGCTGCGTGTGCGGGACGCGCTGGGCCGCTCCCGTGTCTGGTCTGGCCGCCGGGGCGGCCCG
>JBJXGY010000140.1:0-13261 GCA_046160185.1 Gaiella sp.
CGGAGCCAGATCGCCCAGGGCTCGATCGAGCGAATGGTGAGGATCGTGCCCGCCCAAGGGTCACCCGTAAGCCGCGCGCGGACCGCCTCTTCGCTTTCAGCCGCGACGACGAGCAGCGCGTCCTCGCCGTCCCCTTCGCCGACCGGGCCGCCGAGGAGCACGAAGCCGTCCCGCGCGAGACTGTCCATGAACGCGACGTGATCATCCCAACCGGCCTGCTCACGGCGGCTCGCGGCCGCATCCCACGCAGGACCTTTCGCGAGGCGGACCAGGTAGTGGCTGCTCACGTCTCGGTAGCGGTGAGCGCCCGCTCGAGATCGGCCCACAGCTCCTCGACCGGCTCCAGGCCGACCGAGAGCCGCAGCAGCCCGGGCGGGATGCGGTCGCCTTCCCAGCGGTGCCGCGCCTCGAGCTTGGAGCGGACGCCGCCAAGGCTCGTCGCGTTCTCGATCTGCGACAACGACGTCTCCACCCGTGACGCGGCGGCCGCATCGGCCACGTCGAACGAGAGCAGAAACGAGAACCCCGGATAGCGAACCGCCTCGACCGCCGGGTGGCCGGCGAGGCGCGAGGCCAGCTCCTGCGCCGTCTCCTCCTGCCGTCCGAAGCGCACCTCCAGGGTCTTGAGGCCACGTGCCAGGAGCCACGCGGTGTCTGCGCCGGCCACGATTCCCGCGAGACGGCGTGTCAGGTGGAGGCGGTCGAAGAGACCGTCGTCTCTGACGGCTGCCACCCCTGCCGTGAGGTCGTCGTGACCCGCGAGCACCTTGGTCGCGCTGTGCAGCGCCACGTCGCACCCGTGCTCGAGCGGCCGCATGCGAAGCGGCGACGCCACGGTGGAGTCGCACACGACGGGTGCCTGATGGGCTGCCGCCGCCTCGAAGTCCGGCATCGTCAGGAGCGGGTTGGACGGAGCTTCGATGAAGATCAGGTCGGCGCCCGGCGGGGGTGCGCCGGTCTGGTCGAACTCAACGGTGTTCACGCCCCATGGCGCCAGGTGGTCGAAGAGCACGCGGTGGCCGTAGTACGCCCCCGCAGCGAGCGCCACGGTGCCACCGGGCGGCAGCATGGTCAGGAGCACCGTGGTGACGGCTCCCATCCCCGACGGGAAGAGCAGCGCGCGGCCGCCGTCGAGCTCGCCCAGGGCCCCCTCGACCCCGACCCCGGTGGGATGATCGGATCGCGCGTACGAGAACCGCTGCGGCTCGCCGTCGAGGTAGGGCCAGGTGGCCGACCGGTCGAGCGGGGTCTCCATCTCGCCAGGCTACAGCGAGCTGCTCCGGCCGCGGCTGCAGCACGTTAGGCTCAGGCCATGGGCGTCCACGACACGACCGAGGCCAAGCTCGCCTGGCTCGCCGAGCTGGGAGCGGAGGCCGCCTCAGCCGCCGGCGCGAAGGCGATCCAGCGTCAGCGCGACCGGGGCAAGCTGCTCGCACGCGAGCGTCTCGAACGGCTGCTCGACCCGGGCTCGTTCGTCGAGCTCGACCGTTTCGTCCGCCATCGCGAGTCGGAGTTCGGGATGCGCGACCGGCGGCCCTGGGGCGACGCGGTGGTCACCGGGTACGGAACGGTGTTCGGGCGCAAGGTGTTCGTGTTCTCGCAGGACTTCACGATCTTTGGCGGCTCGCTGTCGGAGGTGTTCGCCGAGAAGGTCTGCAAGGTGATGGACCTGGCCGTCAAGTACGGCTGCCCGGTGATCGGGATCAACGACTCCGGTGGCGCCCGCATCCAGGAGGGTGTCGTCTCGCTTGCGGGCTACGCGGAGATCTTCTGGCGGAACGTCCAGGCCTCCGGCGTGATCCCGCAGCTCTCGCTGGTGATGGGGCCGTGCGCCGGCGGCGCGGTGTATTCCCCCGCCATCACCGATTTCATCCTCATGGCCGAGGGGTCGTCGTACATGTTCATCACCGGGCCCGACGTGGTGAGGACGGTGACCGGGGAGGAGGTGTCGCAGGAGGAGCTCGGCGGCGCCGCCGCGCATGCCGCGAAATCGGGCGTTGCCCACTTCACGGCACCGGACGAGGACGCGGTGCTCCGGGACGCCCGTTATCTCCTGAGCTTTCTCCCGCAGAACAACCTCGAGCTCCCCGTCTACGCCATCCCGAACGACCCGGTTGACAGGGAAGCGCCCGAGCTCGACACCTTCATCCCGGACTCGCCGAACAAGCCGTACGACATGAAGCGCGTGATCTCGACGGTGGTCGACGACGGCCACTTCCTCGAAGTGCAGGCACAGTGGGCGCAGAACATCGTGTGCGGGTTCGCACGGCTCGGCGGCTACCCGGTGGGGATCGTCGGGAACGAGCCGTCACAGCTCGCCGGGGTGCTCGACATCGACGCCTCGGTCAAGGCCGCCCGCTTCGTCCGAACCTGCGACGCCTTCAACGTCCCCCTCGTCACGTTCGTCGACGTGCCCGGCTTCCTGCCCGGGACCTCGCAGGAATGGGGCGGGATCATCAGGCACGGCGCCAAGCTGCTGTACGCCTACGCGGAGGCGACCGTGCCGAAGCTGACCGTCATCACCCGCAAGGCCTACGGCGGCGCGTACGACGTGATGAGCTCCAAGCACATCCGCGCCGACTTCAACGTTGCCTGGCCCACCGCCGAGGTGGCGGTGATGGGGCCGGACGGCGCCGTCAACATCATCTTCCGCGACGAGATCGCCGAGGCCGCCGACCCGGAAGAGCGGCGGGCCGAGCTGATCGCGGAGTACAAGGAGCGTTTCGCGAATCCGTACTCGGCAGCCGAGCGCGGCTACGTGGACGACGTGATCGAGCCTCGCCGAACCCGGCCGGTGCTCATCTCCGCCCTCGAGACCGCGCAGACCAAGCGCGAGCCCGTGCCGAAGCGCAAGCACGGGAACATCCCCCTGTAGCGGGCGCGCATGGACACGTTCGCCGTTCCCGACGAGGTGATCCGCGCGGTCAAGGCCGCCGTGGCGGAGACGACCGGCGGGCACACCCCGGGACAGGGCCCATGGTTGCGGACTGCCCTGGAGGAGGCGGCCGATCGGGCGCCGGCAGAGGCGCCGACCCGGGCGACGGCTCGGGCGGGAGCGCGGAACGGCCTTGCGAACGATGCCGCTCGCGCAGCCGCTGCCGCTCAGCCGGTCTCGCCGCGCAGCACGCGCGGTGCGACGCGCGCATAGTCGAGGCCGGAGAGCCACGTCAGCACCACCGCGAGCAGCAGCAGCCACCAGGCAACGTCGTCGCTCCAGGCGCCCGCAGCCGCGAAACCACCCACGCCTGCCGCGGTCGCCTGCGCCCAGGTCTTCAGCTTCCCGAGGTCTCGGGCGCCCATCACGACCCCGCGCTCGACGGCAGCCAGGCGGAGCCCGGAGACGAGGAACTCCCGGGCGATGATCGCGCCCACCATCCACGCGGGTGCCACTCCGGCGCCGACGAGCATGACCAGGGTCGCCATCACCAGCACCTTGTCGGCGATCGGGTCGAGCAGCTTGCCCAGCGCCGAGGTTTGATCCCAGCGGCGCGCCAGCCAGCCGTCGATCTGGTCGGTGAACATCGCGGCGATGAACACCGCCGTCGCCCAGTACGCGTGGTGGTCGAACTCGATCGCGAACAGGGCCACCACGATCGGGACAGCGACAGCGCGCGCGACGGTCAGCTGATCGGGAAGCGTCACTCTCAGGGAGAATACGTCCCCGGTGGCCGGGCACCCTGCGCTGCATTGCCGGCCAAGGTCACCAGATCACCCGCTGCGGGTCGTGCTCTGCGATACGCGCATCTTTGGTGACGAGATGTGCATTGTGCTCGACGGCCGTCGCGTAGATGAGGCTGTCGCCTGGATCTCGGATCGTGCTGAGCGTGCCGGCTGTCAGCGCGATCTCGGGGGTAATCGGGAGAGCCGTCATGCGCGGATCGGCGACGAGCGTCGCGCGTGTCCAGTTCTGGGCGCCTCTGTCGAGCCTGATGCGGCCTGCGCGCTCCAGGAGGGCGACCTCCCAGAAACTCATCGTCGAGATGCCGATCTCGCCGGCACGGTCGATTGCGGCCCGTGCTGCTCGCGACAGACGTTGTGGCGCGACGATCACCCAGAGCCAGGCGTGCGTGTCGAGGACGATCACGGGAACTCCGGCTCCCAGTCTGGATAGAGCGGTGCTATGAGCTCTTCGTCGGAGACGAGAAAGGTCACGCTGCCCTGCAGCGACCGTGGTGGCTGGGCAGCCGCCACGCGGGCAACTGGCTTCCCGTGCTTGGTGACCACGATCGACTGACCGGTCTCGGCCACTTCGTCGAGGAGAGCGAGGCACCGAGCCTTGAACTGCGTTGCGGAGATCGTGCGTTCCATGGCCGAAACCGTAGCAGCCATATGACCATACTATGATGACCGCGGTCATCTGTAAATGGTCACTTTCGGACATGACCGCTTTGGACCTATCCCGGTAGGGCACCACGCCGGGGCGGCGAGACGCAAAGCTGGGCTAGGACGCTGGGAGGAAGCAGCGTTGGTGCCAGGTTTTAAGCCAGGCACCGACGGATTTCCCAGGTACGGATTCGATCGTCGGCCCGCTGACCGGCGCCGCGTCGCAGCCGGCCGGCGATCCTAGCGGGACTGGTCCGTAGGCCACGATCGGGACAGCGACAGCGCGCGCGACGGTGAGCTGATCGGGAAGCGTCACTCTCAGGGAGAATACGTCCCTGGTGGCCATTGACCCTGCCCTGCCCGCCAAGGTGCTCGTCGCCAACCGCGGCGAGATCGCCGTGCGCATTTTCCGGACGCTGCGTGAGCTCGAGATCGGGTCTGTCGCCGTCTACTCGGACGCCGATCGCGGCCGGCTGCACGTGTCGGTCGCGGACGAGGCGTACCGGATCGGCCCGGGCCCCGCCGCCGAGAGCTATCTGCGCGGCGATGTGATCGTCGAGACCGCCCTCCGCGCCGGCGCCGATGCGATCCATCCCGGGTACGGCTTCCTGGCCGAGAACGCCGATTTCGCGCGTGCCGTCGAGGAGGCGGGGCTGATCTGGATCGGCCCGCCCTCGAGCGCGATCGCCCTGATGGGGTCGAAGACTGCGGCACGCACCGCGATGCGTGACGCCGGCGTGCCGATCATCCCGGGTACCACTGCGCCACTCGGCAGCGCCGAGGAGCTCGTCGCGCTGGGCACCGAGATTGGGTATCCGCTGATCGTCAAGGCGGCGGCCGGCGGCGGGGGCAAGGGAATGAAGGTGGTCGAGGCGCCGGACGAGGCCGAGCGGGCGTTCGCCTCGGCCCAGAGCGAGGGCCAGCGGTACTTCGCCGACGGCACCGTCTACGCCGAGCGGCTGATCCTCGACCCGCGCCACGTCGAGGTGCAGGTGCTGGCCGACGGCCACGGGAACGTGATCCATCTCGGCGAGCGCGACTGCACGATCCAGCGGCGCCACCAGAAGCTGGTCGAGGAGACCCCCTCGCCCGCCGTCGACCCCGGGTTGCGCGAACGCATCGGCCGGATCGCCGTCGACGCGGCGCGCGCCGCCGGCTACCGGTCGGCCGGCACGGTCGAAGGTCTGCTCACCCCGGACGGCGACTACTTCTTCATGGAGATGAACACCCGCATCCAGGTCGAGCACACGGTCACGGAGATGGTCACGGGGCTCGATCTCGTGCGGGAGCAGTTGCTCGTGGCCGCCGGGCTTCCGCTCTCGGTCACCCAGGAGCAGGTGTCCCTGCGCGGGCATGCGTTCGAGTGCCGGGTCAACGCCGAGGACGTGGCACAGGGCTTCCTGCCCGCACCCGGGCGGATCACCGCGTACCGTGAACCGTCGGGGCTCGGGGTGCGGGTCGACTCCGGCACGCGGGCCGGCGACGAGATCTCCGGCCTCTACGACCCGATGATCGCGAAACTGATCGTCCACGACGTCGACCGCGAGCGAGCGCGGCGGAGGATGCTGCGCGCGTTGCGCGAGTTCGTGATCGCCGGACCGCCGACGCTGCTCGCCTTTCACCAGGCCCTGCTCACGCATCCCGACTTCATCGCCGGCGAGACGTGCGACGGGCTCGTGGAGTCGGACGAGATGAAGCAGCGCACGCAGGAGGTCGAGGATCAGTTGTCTCATCTGAGAATGATGATGACAGCAGGATCGGACGGTGGTGCCGGATCGGGCAACGGCGCGACCGCCTACGGCCAGACCCGAACGCAAGCGCAAACACGGACGCGGCTGCTGGAGATCGAGCTCGACGGCAGGGCCGTGCAGGTACGGCTCGACGAGCCGGAACCGCCGTGGGAGGAGCTTGCGCGCAGGCGCAGCGACCGCCATGCGGCAGCCTCGAGCAACGGCTCCGGCGCCGTCCAGAGCCCGATGCAGGGCACCGTGCTCAAGGTCGAGGTCGCCGAGGGCTCCGTCGTCCGGGCCGGTCAGGTGGTGGTCGTGGTGGAGGCGATGAAGATGGAGAACGAGGTCACGGCCGCGGTCGACGGGATCGTCACCGAGGTGCGGGTGACGCCGGGACAGGGTGTGGCCACAGGTGACCTGCTGTGTGTGATCAGCGCGGAGCCGGCAGCGGCGGACGACGGCTGAGGTGCGTGGTGAACGGCGGGCAGAGCCAACCGCAGACGCCCGGGACCGAGCTCAGTCGCCTGGTCGGAACCCTCATCCGCGAAGGCACGCTGACGGCCGCCACGCTGTCCTCGCCTCGCGCCGCCGATCCCGCGGTCCCTCGAAAGATCACGCTCGACACGGTCGAGCAAAAGGGGGGTAGGCGCTTCCGCGCCCGCCGGCACTACCCGACGCGCACGACCGACGAGATGCTGACCCCGGAGGCCGCGGTGGGGTTCCTGCTGACCGCGATCGGCCCAACCTACCGCCAGGCGATCCTGCAGACGCCCACCGGAGATCGTCAGGTGCTGGCGGGTGGTCGGGGTGCGCCTCGTATCCTCGAGTTGCCGCCGTCCGGCCCGCCGGGCGGTGAGACGGCCACGACGGACACAGCGGACACGGCGGTCACAGCCGCTCACAACCGCACGAAGCGGCGACTGCTTCCCGAAGGCCGGCCGGTCGATTTTCTCGTCGCCCTTGGCGTGCAGACAGCAGAGGGCCGGGTGAAGGCGCAACGGCACGACAAGTTCCGACAGGTCAACCGCTTCCTCGAGCTCGTGGACGACGTGCTCCCGGCGCTTCCCGAGGGCCGGCTCACGATTGTCGACTTCGGATCGGGAAAGTCGTATCTGACCTTCGCCCTTCACCATCTGCTGACGGTCGTGAACGGACGTGAGGCAGACATCCTCGGCCTCGACCTCAAGGAGGGCGTGGTCGCCGAGTGCCAGGCGCTTGTCGAGCGACTCGGGCTCGAGGGGCTTCGCTTCGAGGTCGGCGATATCGCCTCGCACGACCTCGCGGGTGCCGACCTCGTCGTCAGCCTCCACGCCTGCGACACCGCGACCGATGCTGCGCTGCACCGCGCGGTCACCGGCGGCGCACCCGTGATCCTGGCCGTCCCCTGCTGTCAGCACGAGCTGTCACGGCAACTCTCGAGCGCCGCACTGGCGCCGCTGCTCCGGCACGGCACGCTGCGCGAGCGGTTCGCCTCGGAGGTGACGGACGCCGCCCGCGCGCGCCTCCTCGAGCTCGTCGGGTACAGGGTGCAGGTGATCGACTTCGTGCCGCTCGAGCACACGCCGAAGAACGTCCTCCTCCGCGCCGTCCGCACCAGCCGGCCTGCCGGCGACACCGAACGCCTCGCGCGTGAGTACCGCGTATTCGCCGACGCCCTCGGGATCGACCCCGCGCTCGAGCGACTGCTGCGCGACCGCCTGCCGGCGGCGGCGACGGCCGCGGCGTGACGACCTGCAGCGACGCCTCGCTCGCGCTCTGCGAGCCGCTTGCGGGTACGGCCACGCACGCGCGGAGGTTCCTGCTCGTGGAGGTTGCGGGGGCGTGGGGGAGGGATCCGGTAGCCGACACGCCGTTGCCCTCAGGGGTCAAGGAGGTGCTGGAAGGCTTCGACGGCCGTGTGCTCTTCATCCGCCGGCCTGGAGCCGGCAAGGGCACCCAGGTCTTTCTGGCGGAGCTCGACGAGCGGCATCCGTCCGGCGGGACGCTCGCCGGCTTACGCGTGCCCCACCTCGCCGATCTGGCGGACGTGGAGCTCGGCGACCTCCTGCCTGCCGCGGGGCCGCTGGTCGTCGTCTGTACCCACGGCAAGCGGGACGCGTGTTGTTCCCGCCTCGGCACGTCGCTCTTCACCGCTCTCGCCCCGCACGTTGCGGCCGAGCGCCTCTGGCAGTCGTCCCACCAGGGCGGCCATCGCTTTGCCCCATGCGTGGTCGTGTTGCCCCATGGAACCCAGTTCGGTCGTGTCGACCCCGCGGCTGCGGAGGCGTTCGCTGCCACCGTGGATGCGGGCCTGATCCCGCTGGACGCCTACCGTGGCCGGGTTGTGCTCGAGGCACCGGCGCAGGCTGCGGAGGTGGCGATCCGTCTGAAGCAGGGGTGGAGGACGCTCGACGGCATCACTCTCCTTCCCGGCGACCCGCTCCGCTTCCAGACACCTTCCGGGATCGTGACCGCGGCCGTCGAGCAGATGGACGGGGTACCACAGCCCGCGAGCTGCGGGGCCGATCTCGCTGCGCAGCCTCGCTTCGACGTGCGCCTTCTCTAGACGGGACGGCTCAGGTGAGCCGCAGAGCGCGGTCGGTGATCCAGTTGGCGCGCGCCGGGAGCCCAGAGGGAGCCCTCGGTGTCTCGAGCAGGGGGAACTCGACCCGCACCCAGCGGCCGGCGGGGAGGGGGCCTGTGCCTTTGATCCGTCCACTCCAGCGCTGCCGCGGACCGAGCGCTCCGGGCAACGGTGGGCTGATCGCGCGTGCTGCCCGAAGACCCGGGAGGTCGCCCTCCACGACACGCTTCTCGAGATCCTCGAGGTCACCGCTTGCGAAGACGCGCAGGCCTATGCGCCCCCAGACCGGGTGGGGGAGGAACGTCCACGTCACGCCCGTCCGGTTCTCGACGGCGACCTCTGCCGTCCACCCTCCCGCCGTCACTTCGAACGAGCGCACCTCGTACACCAGCTTCTCCCCGCCCTCACCCGATGCTTCGACCCAGCGCGTCTCGTGTTTCTGCGGTGCTGCCGCCGTGGCCGGCTCGATCGGCACGGAGGGGCCGACACACCCCGCCGCGACGAGGATCAGCGCGCCGAGGAGAGCGGCGGTTACCGGGAGAAGGCGCATGGGTGGGATGCTAGGGTCGGCATCCGGTGGACCTGTATGAGTACCAGGGAAAACAGCTCTTCGCACAGGCCGGGATCCCGGTCTCGGACGGCCGTGTCGCGCTGACCCCGGCCGAGGCGCGGGTGGCGGCGGAGGAGATCGCGTCCCCGGTCGTGGTGAAGGCCCAGGTGCTCACCGGAGGCCGCGGTAAGGCAGGGGGCATCAAGCTCGCTGCAACCCCCGAGGAGGCAGAGGCGCGCGCCCGGGAGATTCTCGGGCTCGACATCCGCGGGCACGTCGTGCGCACGCTCTGGATCGAGAAGGCCTCGGACATCGCCAAGGAGTACTACCTCTCGCTCACCTTCGATCGCGGCTTCCGCAAGCCGCTCTTCATGTTCACGACGCAGGGCGGGATGGACGTGGAGGAGGTCGCAGCCAACCACCCGCACGCGCTGATCCGGCTCCACGTCGACCCGCTCGAGGGGTTCCATCCCTGGCAGGCTCGACGGCTGGTGTACGGCGCCGGGGTCGCCGATCCCTCGGAGCAGAAGCAGATCGCGGCGATCGTGGGGAAGCTGTACGAGGCGTTTGTCCGCTTCGACGCGATGCTCTGCGAGATCAACCCCTTGATCGTGACCCCGGACGGCGAAGTGAAGGCGCTCGACTCCAAGTTCACGGTCGACGACAGCGCCCTCTACCGTCACCCCGAGATCGCGGCCATGCGCGACACCGCAGCCGCGGACCCGCTCGAGACGCTGGCGCGCGAAAAGGACGTCACCTACGTCAAGCTCGACGGCGACGTCGGCGTTCTCGGGAACGGGGCGGGCCTCACGATGTCCACGGTCGACGTCGTCACCTTTGCGGGCGGCAGGCCCGCCAACTTCTGCGACCTCGGCGGCGGCGGCGACGCGGAAGGCGTGGTCGCGGCGCTCGAGGTGGTCACCCGCGACCCGCAGGTGAAGGCGATCCTCTTCAACATCTTCGGAGGCATCACACGGTGCGACGAGGTCGCACGCGGCATCCTGCAGGCGCTCGACGAGATGTCGCTGACGCTGCCGCTCGTGGTGCGTCTCGACGGCACGAACGCGGAGGAGGGAAGGCGAATCCTCGCCGAGGCCGCCCCCGCGAACCTCCACGTCGAGCCGACCATGCTGGAGGCCGCCAAGCGCGCGGTGGAGCTGGCGCGATGACCGAGCTCTGGTCGCAACGGGCCGCCGCATACCGCGACTCCGACGCGCACAGGGAGGGCCCCGATCTCGACGCGATCGCCGAGTGGGCCTTCGGCGCGGAGACCGCGCTCGACGTCGCAACAGGGGGCGGTCCGGTGGCGCGACGCCTTCGTGAGAACGGCACGCAGGTGGTCACCTGCGACGCCGCGCCGGGCATGGCGCCGGACGTCGTCTGCGCCGCGGAGAGCCTTCCCTTCGCCGATGCGAGCTTCGACGTGGTCACGTGCCGGGTGGCCGCACATCACTTCGCCGACCCGGCGGCCGCCGTCAAGGAGATGGCGCGTGTGGCGCGCTTCAAGGTGCTCATCGCCGACACGATGTTCATGGGCGAGTCGGTGGAGAAGGCCGAGAAGCTCCGCGATCCGTCGCACGTCCGGAACTACACCGAGAGCGAATGGCGCGGCTTCTGCGAGGGCGCGGGCCTGTCCGTCGGCGAGGTCAGGATCACGAGCCGCCCGATGGCCAAGCAGGCCTGGCTCGACCGGACCGGCTGCACGGGGGAGACGGGTGCGAGGGCGCTGGCGTACCTCGGTGACCGCGTCGTCGGCGACGGCATCGTCTTCGACCGCATCTCGATCAAGGGGCTCCGGCCATAGCCATCATCGTCGACAACGACACGCGACTCGTCGTGCAGGGCCTCACGGGCTCGGAGGGCCGGTTCCACGGTCTCCGCAACCGCGGCTACGGCACCGATCTCGTGGCCGGTGTCACGCCGGGCAAGGGCGGCCAGGACGTTGAGGGCGTTCCGGTGTTCGACACCGTCGCCGGCGCCGTCGCCAAGACCGGCGCCAACACGTCGATGATCTTCGTGCCCGCCGCCTTCGCCGTCGACGCCGTGTACGAGGCGGTCGACGCCGGGATCGCCACCGTGATCTGCATCACCGAGCACATCCCGGCACACGAGATGCTGCGCCTCAAGGCGTACGTCGACGCCCGCGGCGTGACCATGGTCGGCCCCAACTGTCCGGGCGTGCTCTCACCCGGCAAGGCCAACGTGGGCATCATCCCGGCCGAGATCTTCGCCGCAGGCTCGATCGGGCTCGTCTCCCGCTCGGGGACCCTGACGTACCAGATCGGTCACGAGCTGACGCAGATGGGGCTCGGCAACTCCACGATCGTGGGCATCGGGGGCGACCCGGTGATCGGCTCCTCGTTCGTCGACGTGCTCGGCAAGTTCCAGTCCGACCCGGAGACCGAGTACATCGTGATGGTCGGCGAGATCGGCGGCGACGAGGAGGAGAAGGCGGCTGCGTTCATCGAGGCCGAGGTCACGAAACCGGTCGTCGCCTACATCGCCGGCTTCACCGCGCCCCCGGGTAAGACGATGGGCCACGCGGGCGCGATCATCTCTGGCTCCTCCGGCACCGCCCAGGCCAAGAAGGACGCGCTCGAGGCGAAGGGCATCCGCGTCGGGACGACCCCGACCGAGGCCGCGCAGCTCGTAGCCGACATCGCGCGGGGCTAGTACACGCGCTGGGGCGATGGGGACGGTGCGAGATACCGGGCGATAAGCCGCTCTGAAGAGCGGCTCAGCGGCTCAGCGGCTTAGGCTCCGACGCTCGACCGCGACGCGTCCCGGGCTCAGGCTGCCTCGCGGGCTTCTGAGAACACGGGCACGTTCGCCTCGGCCCGCCGTGCCAGCTCGGAAATAGACGGCCCGGTGACGCCCATGGCGTCGCGGAGCGGCTCGAGCCAGCGCAGGATCTCGACGTCGACGACCTCGTTGAGCGCGCGCTCTCGCGCCAGGAACTCGTCGGGCCACGCACGCTGCTGCCCGTTGTCGGAGCGGCCCCGCTGGAACTTCAGGCGGCACTCTTCCTCCGATTTCGTCCAGTAGTGGTTCATCCGCAAGACGGAGACGCTCGTCCGCTCGGCGATCGGGCCGCTGATCGGCTCGAACCGTTCCGTGACGGCGTGGAATCCGGGCCTGTACTCCGCGTAATGCGAGCTGACGAACCGGGAGACGCGGTCGGGCCTGGCCACGCTCGAGATACGCGAGTTGAGCGGGTAGTAGCTCCTCGGGTCGGTCGGATCGAGGTCGGGGCGTCGGAGGCCCGCAGGCAGGAGCGCCGCGGTCTCGTGGCCGGCCCGACGGAGGTAGTTCTCCACGACGAGCCCGTCGGGCGTCGTCACGTGCCCGCTGGTGCCGTAGTTGACGTAGTTGACGCAGACAGCGCCGATCTCCGGCCGGTCGTAGGGAGCAAGTGCGTCCCGCAGGTCGCGGCCGTCCGGCGCGAAGAAGAACTCGTCCGCGTCGACGAAGCCGATCCAGCGCGAATCGCCGGCGTACGTGGCCGCGCAGTGCGTGTAGGCCCCGATCTGCCCGGGGTGCTGCGCCCAGGTGTGGAGCGTCACGATCCCGGCGTCCACATACGGCTCCAGAACGGACGCGTAGTCGTCGTCGCCCAGGTTCTCGTAGAGATAGAAGTGCTCGACGCCAGTCAGCAGGTGCAGCTCGATCCACTCCCGCAGATAGCGCGCCTCGTTCTTGAAGATCGTGCACAGGGACAGGGTGAAGCGCGGCGGCATGGCGACCCGGATAGTCGGCGGCAGGCTCCGTTGCTTTACCGGGCGTGCCCGGCGTCAGGCCTAGATGACCGATCGGTGATTAGGGTGCGGTCGGGGGCGTTCACGACCAAGCGGGTGGTGCGGTGATCGGCTGGGGCCGGTACCCGGGGTTGTACGGGGCACAGTAGTGCGCCGGACGATGCGCGGTGTCGTGGGCGGCATCCGGACGTGCCGGAATCGCCGATCGATCATCTAGTGCGCCATCTCGCAATGTTCCACCGGAAACTCGGTGAGGGAGTGCGCCCTCTTCAGGATCGTGCAGCAAGCATCTGGTGCGGCGGCTTACAACGACGATGGAGACCGTGTCGGGGGGGGGGGG
>JBJXGY010000141.1:0-21183 GCA_046160185.1 Gaiella sp.
CCACGTCGGCGGCGACCACGCCTCCGACGCGGTCGTGATGTGGGTGCCTGACGATCGCCTGCTCTTCCTGGGTGACTGCTGGTACCAGCGCCTGTATGCGCCGGTCGAGCACTACACGCTCGCGGGCTTGCGCCGGCTCGTCGCGCGGCTGCGGTCGTTCGCGCCGCACGTGGCGATCGAGGGCCACGGCGACGAGCTTCTCGGCACGGCCACGTTCGCTGCCCGGCTCGACGAGCTCGAACGCGCCTGCGATCTTGTCGACCGTCATGGGCAGAGAGCCATCGCCGCAGCCGCAAACGACGAAGTGCGTGACCTTGTCAGGCTGCTGCTCGCAGGCAACCTGCCGCACGAGCAGCCAGATCGGCCGGGGAAGGAGTGAGCTGCGTCTCGAAGCGTGTACGCGTCAGACGCCGCGCGGGGCGGCATCGTCGAGCACGACACGCATGAGATCGCGAATGGAGACGATCCCGATCACCTTCCCACCCGCGACGACCGGCAGGTGGCGGAACCCGCCGTGGATCATCAGCGTTGCCGCCATGTCCGTCGTCTCGGTCGGCTCGATCGTCTCCGGGTCGCCCGTCATCCAGTCGGCGACGACCGATCCCTCCACGCGGCCCTCACCGACCGCACGGAGGACGTCCCGCTCGGTCAGGATCCCGAGCAGTCGATCGCCGTCGAGAACGACGACGGCGCCGACTCGGCCCCCGCTCATCCGCTGCGCTGCGGCTGCGAGCTCCGCCTGCGGCGAGACGCTCAAGATGTCGCGCGACATGATGGCATCGACCGTCGGCATCCGGGAAGCATAACGGCGCCAGAATCGCGGTCGCCCGGCTTTGCCTGCGGTGCTCCTGCATGCCGGCCTGCATGCTGACGCCGGTTGCTACCGTCCGCGCAGTGACCGAACTTCGACATCGGCACGACATGCAAGCGTCGTCGCCGCCGGTGCGGCTCGCGCTCTCCCGAGCCGGGGTGACCGGGGTGCAGAAGGCGATCCGCATCCGCCGCGGCGATGCCGAGATGCTGATGGCCGCGACGATCGAGTGCACGGTCGACCTCGGGCCGGAGCAGAAGGGCGTGCACATGTCCCGCTTCCCGGAGCTGTTCGACGAAGCGATCGCGGATGTGGTGCTGGGGGAGGCCCTCTTGATCGAGGCGCTCGCCGAGCACATCTCGCGGCACATCGTCGAGAGGCAACGCGCGCTCCGGGCCGAGACGAGGATCACCGCGCGCTGGCCCATCCGGCGGCGCACGCCGGTTTCCGATCTCCCCACGCAGGAGATGGTGTCCCTGATCGGGATCGCCTCCTCGACGCCGTCGATCGCACGCCGTGTGGTGGGCGTCGAGGCGACGGGCATCAACGCCTGCCCGTGCGCCCAGGGGCTCGTGCGCGACCTCGCGGCCGAGCGCCTCGCGGCCGCCGGATACGCCGGCGAGGAGATCGACCGCATCCTGGGGCTCGTCCCGCTTGCCACACACAACCAACGCGGGAACGGCACGCTCCTCGTCGGCACGACCCGGGACCTCGACGCGGAGAGCCTCGTCCGCATCGTGGAGGGCTCGATGAGCGCCCCTGTGCTGGAGCTGCTCAAGCGGCCCGACGAGTTGCACGTCGTCGCTCAGGCCCACGCGAACCCACGCTTCGTCGAGGACTGCGTCCGCGTCGCGCTCAAACAGTTGCTCGACTCGCATCCGGAGCTCGACGACGGCGACTTCGTCCTCTCCCGGCAGGTCAACTTCGAGACGATTCACGACCACGACGTCGTCGCCGAGCGCTGGGGCACGATCGGAGAGATGCGGGCCGAGCTGAACGGGACGGCTCCCTCCGGCCGCTCCGTCTCACTCGAATCCTGGCTCTCGCCCTCGTGACACGCGGCCGGTGGGCCGTGGTTGCCTCCTGCGCACGAGCCTTGATACGTTTCGCACATCCTGACTGACCGGACAGTCAGGATCGAACGCTCCCGGCAGCGCCAGACCGACAGGAGACCCGCCGTGCCCGACGCCCCCACCTTCACCCGCCTCTACTTCGGGCCCTGGTACCGGCGCTCGCCGTTCTTCGCGTCAACGCTGCACGCCGGGTGCACCGCGTACGACATCTACAACAAGATGTACCTCCCGGCCGAGTACGACGACCCGGTGGTCGAGTACCACGCGCTCAATCACGGTGTGACGCTGTGGGACGTCGGCGTCGAGCGCACCGTCCAGGTCTCGGGGCCGGACGCCGACCGGCTGATCGACATGCTCACGTGCCGGGACCTCACCCGGTGCGCCGTCGGGCAGTGCAAGTACATGCTCGTGACGGCCCCCGACGGCGGGATCGTCAACGACCCCGTCCTCCTGCACGTGGCCGAGAACACCTGGTGGATGCAGCTGGCCGACGACAACGCCGGGCTGTACGCGCTCGGCGTGCTGTCGCAGAGCGGCCTCGACGCCGAGGTGAGCTACCCCGACGTCCATCCGCTGCAGGTGCAAGGCCCGCGGTCGGCCGCCACCCTCGCGAAGCTGGTGGGCGACACCATCTTCGAGATTCCGTACTACTGGTGCCGGCCGTACGCGATCGAGGGCATCCCCGTGGTGATCAGCCGTACGGGCTGGTCGGCGGTACCCGGCTTCGAGGTCAACCTGCTCGACTCGAGCCGTGGCGCGGAGCTGTGGGACGCCATCATGGCGGCCGGCGAGGAGCACGAGATCCGTCCCATCGCCCCCAACGAGGCGAGGCGGATCGAGGCGGGCATCTTCAACCACGGCTCCGACATGACGCTCCGTGACACGCCGTTTCACCTGACGGGGCTCGAGCGCCTGGTCGAGGAGCAGCCTCAGGACTACATCGGCAAGGCCGCACTCGAGCGGACTCGGGCCGAAGGGGTCGACCGCAAGCTGGTCGGCATCGCCTTCGAAGAGACTGAGCCGCTGCCCGGCATCGCTGCCAGCTGGCCGGCGCATCACGACGGTGCCGCGATCGGCCGCGTGACGGCGGCCGTGTGGTCGCCGCTCCTGGAGCGCAACATCGGCTACGTCTGGGTGCCGATCGAGCTCGCGAGGCCGGGGCACACCGTGCAGGTCGAGTCCGAGCACGGCCTCCTCACCGGTTCAACCGCGACGATCCCGTTCGTCGACCCTCGCAAGGAGCGGCCCGCACAGCGCCTGCGGGCCACCGCCTGACCGGATGCGCGACCCCCGATTCGACATCCTGTTCGAGCCGGTCGCGATCGGCCCCGTGACGGCGCGCAACCGCTTCTTCCAGGTTCCGCACTGCAACGGGATGGGGCACAAGGATCCGACCGCGCACGCGTACATGCGAGGGGTCAAGGCCGAAGGCGGGTGGGCGGTCGTCTGCACCGAGGAGGTCGAGATCCATCACTCGACGGATGTCAGCCCGTACGTGGAGGGCCGCATCTGGGACGACGCCGACATCCCCGCGCACGAGCTCCTGGTGGAGAAGGTGCACGAGCATGGGGCGCTGGCCGGGATCGAGCTCGTGCACACCGGCATGTTCGCGGCCAACCTGTGGGTGCGGCAACCGCCGCTCGGCCCTGCGCACCTGGCCGTTCCCGGGACCCACCCCGTGCAGGCGAGACGCATGGACTCACGGGACATCGCCGACCTCCGCCGCTGGCACCGCCAGGCCGTGGCGCGGTCGCTCCGGGCCGGGTACGACCTCGTGTACGTGTACGCCGGCCACGGGTTGACCACGCTCCAGCATTTCCTCTCGCGCCGCTACAACGATCGCTCGGACGCGTACGGCGGCAGCCTGGAGAACCGCGCCCGACTCCTCCGCGAGATCCTCGAGGAGACGATGGAAGAGGTCGGCGGCCGCGCGGCGGTGGCCTGCCGGATCTGCGTGGACGAGCTCGTCGGAGAGAACGGGCTCGAGCGCGGCGAGATCGAGGAGGTGCTCGGCTTGCTCGGTGAGCTGCCCGACCTGTGGGACTTCATGGTGGGCGAGTGGGACTTCGATTCGATCACCGCCCGCTTCGCGGACGAGGGGTCGCAAGAGGCGTATCTCCGTGGGCTGAAAGAGCTCACGACGAAGCCGGTGGTGGGCGTCGGCCGGTTCACCTCCCCCGACACGATGGTGCGCATGATCCGCGACGGGGTACTCGACCTGATCGGAGCGGCCCGGCCCTCGATCGCCGATCCGTTTCTGCCCCGCAAGATCGAGGAGGGGCGCTTCGGGGAGATCCGGGAGTGCATCGGCTGCAACATCTGCGTCACCGGCGACCACACCTTCACGCCACTCCGATGCACCCAGAACCCCTCCATGGGCGAGGAGTGGCGGCGCGGCTGGCATCCCGAGCGGATGCGAGCGAAGACGACCGAGGCGAAAGTGCTCGTCGTCGGTGCCGGCCCCGCCGGTCTCGAAGCGGCCATGTCCCTCGGACGCAGGGGCTACGAGGTCGTGCTGGCCGAGGCGACCTCCGACCTCGGAGGACGCGTCAACCGTGAGGCTCGCCTACCCGGCCTCGCATCGTGGATCAGGGTCGCCGACTACCGGCGGGCCGAGCTCGATCGCCTGCCCTCGGTCGAGGTTGCGAGAGGCAGCAGGTTGACCGCCGAGGAGATCGTCTCCTACGGCTTCGACCACGTCGCGCTGGCGACCGGGTCCAGGTGGCGGGCCGACGGGGTCGGCCGCTGGCACACCCGGCCGCTCGTGCTCGAAGGCAGCGAAGTGCTGACGCCGGACGACCTGCTGGACGGCGCCCGGCCGGGAGGCGAGCGAGTGGTGCTGTACGACGACGACCACTACTATATGGGTGGTGTGCTGGCCGAGCTGCTCGCCCTCGAGGGTCGTGACGTCACCATCGTGACGCCGGAGGCGCGCGTCTCGGAGTGGACGGTGCACACTATGGAGCAGCATCGGATCCAGGGGCGGCTGCTCGAGCTCGGCGTCACCGTGTGCGCCTCCCACGCCCTCTCGGGCGCCGCGCCGGGAGTCGTGCACGCGGCGTGCGTCTACACCGGGCGCGAGCGCGAGCTGCCCTGCGACGCGGTCGTGACGGTCACCGCCCGCCTGCCCGAGGACGCGCTGGCGGAGGAGTTGCGCGCGGTGATCGGGGACGGCGATGGCCCGACGGTGCGGCTCGTCGGCGACGCCTGGGCCCCGGGCACGATCGCGGCCGCAGTCTGGGACGGCCACCGCTACGCCGAAGAGCTCGACGAGCCGCCGACCGATGACGACGAGCCGCCGTTCCTGCGCGAGGTGGTCGCGCTCCACCCTGCGACGCCGCTCCAGCGATAGCGAAGGCGTTCGCGGCTAGCGCTTGGGCGTCTTGCCGAAGATGGCCCGCACCGCGATCGCCCCTCCCGGGGTCACCACGCACGAGTCGAGCGTGCCCTTGCAGGCACCAGCCCATCGCTTGAACTGCCACCCTGACGAGGCACGTGCGATCAGCACCGCCTCCTTGAACGACGGGAGGGTGGTGGCGCAGTTCGAGGTGCAGCGCACAGTCTTGGGCAGGCTCGTGATAGCGCCCTTCCCCTGCACGCGCAGGCGCACCGCGAAACGCGCCGGCGCGAACGTTGCAGTCACCGTCGCGGCCTGGTCGAGCCGCACGACGCACGCCGTCTGGGTGCCGGTACACCCGCCGCCCGACCAGCCCCGGAATGCCTGGCCGGCAGCTGGGGTCGCCAGCAGCGTCACGACCTCGCCCTGGTTCCAGGTGCTGGCACAGGAGGCCGCGCACTGTGCGCCTTCGATGTCGCTCCGCACCGAGCCTTGACCGCTGACCACCACGTTCAGCGCGACCTGGCGGTCGAGCTGACGCAACCACCCGGCATCCTGCACGTCGAGCCAGCCGCCGCCGTGACCGTAGTAATCGTCTCGGTTCGGGTCCAGCAGCAACGCCGAGAGCGCCTGGTCGCTGGCGAACGGGTACATGATGTCGGTCGTCGTGTCACACGTGTGGTTACCGTCCGGCTCCGGGCACTCGTTGGGCGCCGCCTCGTTCACCGCTCCGAGCGCGTGCAGGATCTCGTGTGCGTTGATGCCGTCGTTGGGGACACCCTCGCAGGCGTTCACGTAGGTGAGTGCGAAGTACCCGCCTCCCTGGCCGCACACCGTTGGCCGCCCCTGGCCGTCGGGGCCGTCGTAGTAGACGACGAGCTTCTGGAACGGCGAGTTGAGCCCGGCGGCTTGCAGCGCGCGGAGAATGAGATCCGCGCGACGGTCGATGGGATCGAGCTCGGCACCTGTGTTCGGCAGGCGCAGCAGCGTGAGATCGAGCTGCTCGCCGCAGCCAGGGTGATCGAACGTGTCCAAGCGCGGCGCGCGCGTGGGGTCCTCGCGCAGCCACCAGTTGACGAGCGACTCGGCATCGGTCTGGATCTCGGTGCCCCACCGGGACGCGAGGTTGTCGGAACCGTCACTCGGGATCGCGTAGACGAAATGGATCGAGCGGCCGGCGGACACCTGCGGCAGGCGATCGACCGTCGCGGGGGTGCCACACCAGGTCGCCAGGTCGCGACGGGTGACGGCACGGCGCGCGGGCAGCTTCCCGTCTGCCTGGATCCAGCTCGACGTGACCGCGCTCGAACCGGCCGCGGGCGACGTCGCACCACGCGTTGCCAACGCGAGCAGGCCCGCCACGACGACGGCGGCCAGGAGCAGGCCACGAAAGGCGAAGGTGCGCAACGGGGGAGTCATCGGATTCGTCCCATCGTGGGAGGATTCGGCGACGCTAGCAACCCGGATGTTGCAGGTCCGTTACGCGGCGGCACCGGAGCTGCGACCGAAACGCGGCTCCGTGCCGGCGAACAGCCGTTTCACGTTGGGCAGGTGCAGGAAGAAGACACCGGCGGCGGCACCCACGCCGAAGCCGACGATCGGCCACGAAGCGCCGAATGCGTAGCTGACGATGGGCAGCGCGCCCGCCGTCACCATCGAGGACACCGACGCGTACCGGAAGAGCCGGAACACGACAATCCAGACCACGACGCACACCGCTGCGGCTGCGGGAGCGAGCGCGAAGGCCACACCCCCCGCGGTCGCGACCATCTTCCCGCCACGCGAGAACTTGAGGAAGACCGGCCGGGCGTGACCCAGCATCGCCGCCACACCCGCCAGCACGCCGATCCAGTCGCCCGCGAGCAGCAGACCGGCCAGCGCCGGGAAACACCCCTTGGCGACGTCGAGCACGACGACGGGAACTCCGAGCCAGCGACCGTAGACCCGCCAGACGTTCGTAGCGCCGATGTTGCCGCTGCCCTTCGTCCTGATGTCCTCCCGCCGGAACAGCCGGACGACGACGACCCCCCAGGGAATCGACCCCGCGAGATAGCCGGCCGCGACCAGGAGCACGTCGAGCACGGTCACGACCCGCATTGTGCACTACCCCTCCGCCGGAGGGGCTCGGCGGCGAGCGCCCGCAGAACGAGGGGCAGAAGTGGCAGGCCCCGCGGGCCCAGCGGGTCCCTTCAGGGGCTCGCAAGCGTCGTTCGCAAGTCCTGGCGAGCCCCTGAAGGGGCGCGCCGGATACCCGACGCCAGGCATCTCTGGGTACGGCGCACTCCGCGCGCGCCCTACCCAGGAATGCCGTAGGCGACTATCCAGCCGTTGACCACGGCCCAGTCGAGGTTGCGCAGCACGGCCTCGATGTAGGAGGCGCGGTCGGTCTGGTAGTCGATGAAGTAGGCGTGCTCGTACACGTCGATCGCCACGAGCGGGGTCGCGTTCCACACCGGGTACGTGTTCTGCGCGTCGCCGATGAAGTTGACGAGCCGGTTCTCGTCCCAGTCGTACGCCGTCCACGCCCAGCCGCGCGCGGCCATCGCGGTCGCGACGAGATCGGTTCGCCACGCACCCACCGATCCGAAATCCCGGTCGATCAGCCGCCGGATGGCGCCTGCCGGGTCGCCGCCCTCGCCTCCGAGCTGCTGGAAGTACACCTCGTGGTTCTTGATCGCGCCGAGTGCGAACGAGAGGTCGACCTTCAGCGAGCGGATCTCGGAGTAGACCTGGTTCCCGGAGTCGCGGTCGACCGTTGCGAGCTTCGCCACGATCTCGTTCCGTTTCGCCACGTAGCCGGAGTACAGGCGATGATGCGCCTCCATCGTCACGCGCGAGATACCGTCGAGCTCGAGCACAGACGGCTTGAGCGGACGGGCGCTGATGTCGTCTGCCATCGGTCGAGCCTCCTCGATTCGGTGGGCGCGGCGATCCGCCCGCGGGTCAGGCCTCGCAGAATATCCTTGGGTCGACCCCACCATCCGAAGGAGCCGACGATGCCCTACACCTTGCCCGACCTTCCGTATGCGTTCGAAGCGCTCGAGCCGCATATCGACGCGCGCACGATGGGGATCCACCACGGCAAGCACCATGCCGCGTACGTCAACAACCTCAACGCCGCGCTCGAAGGCACCGGCCTCGACGGCCAGTCGATCGAGTCGCTCGTGGCGAATCTCGACCAGGTGCCCGAGGACAAGCGAGCCGCCGTCCGCAACAACGGCGGCGGCCACGCGAACCATTCGCTCTTCTGGGAGATCATGGGTCCCGGGGGCGGGGGCAGCCCGTCGGGCGCGCTCGCCGACGCGATCACCTCCACGTTCGGGGGCCCCGACGAGCTGAAGACGGCGGTCAACGACGCCGGCGTCAAGCGGTTCGGCTCGGGCTGGACGTGGCTCGTGGCAGCCGGGGGCTCGCTCTCGGTGCTGTCCACCCCCAACCAGGACACGCCGTTGATGGAGGGCAAGACGCCTATCCTCGGCATCGACGTGTGGGAGCACGCGTACTACCTCAACTACCAGAACCGCCGCCCGGACTACCTCGCCGCGTGGTGGAACGTCGTCAACTGGGACGCTGTCGCGGCGCGTTACGCCGCCGCCTGACGCACAGGCACACGGGACCGCGCCCGGGGTCTGACCCCTAGGGGTCAGACCCCGCTTGTACGTTCTTCGCCTTGGCCGGGGGACTGTCCCCACACGGCCGGGGGACTGTCCCCACCCGGCCGGGGACTGTCCCCACGCTTTTCGGGGACTGTCCCCCAGGGTGGGCAGCCCAGGCGCCCCCGTCCAAGCAGCGGCCAAACCGCTGTACACGCGCCCACGTAGTCCATCTAGTGAGCGTTGCGGCCACCACTCCCTTGCTATTCCCGGTCCCGCACGCCACGATCCCCGACGAGATGACTGCCGTCGACATCTCGGATACGGAGTTGATCGAGCGCATTGCCCGGCGGGATCGCCGTGCCTTCGAGGAGCTGTACCGGCGATACGCTCGCACGGTGCTCGGGCTCGCGGTCCGGCGGATCGGTGATCGCGGCCGCGCCGAGGACGCGACCCAGGAGGCGTTCGCCGCCATCTGGCGCTCCGCCGCCAGGTACGACCGTCGCCGTGGCCCGGGAGCGCCCTGGCTCTTTGCGGTGGCCCGGAACGCGATCATCGACGGCCTGCGGCGTACTCCCGAGCCCGCTGCGGAAGGATCGGAAGCGCCGTCCGCTGATCCGGAGCCGTCGAGCGCGGCCGAGACCGCGTGGGAGGCGTGGCAGGTGCATCGCGCGCTCGAAGGGCTGCCGGACGGTGAGCGCCGGGTGATCGAGCTCGCCTACTGGGGCGGGCTGTCGCAGAGCGAAGTGGCGGACTTTCTCGGCATCCCGCTCGGCACCGTCAAGACGCGCACCCGCGCGGGGTTGGCGCGGCTCGCCGACGAACTGGAGAAGACCCTGCGATGAGCGACCACCGACCACGATTCGAAGAGCTGGTCGACGCCGGCGAGCTCGATGCCACAGAGCGTGAGCGCCTGAGTCGGATACACGACTTGCTCGTCGCCGCCGGGCCGCCCCCGGAGCTCTCGCCCACGCTGCTCGATACGCCCGAGATAGCGGAGACCGCCGAGACAGTCGTCGTTCCCTTCGTCCGTCGCTACCGCTTCGCCGCGCTGGGTCTTGCCGCCGCGCTCGCGCTCGCGTTGTTCGGGGCCGGGTACGGCATCGGCCGGGGCACGGCGGGGCCGGACGTCGAGTTCACGGTGCCGATGAGCGGCCCAGGTGGTGCCCGCGCGAGCCTCGCCGTCTTCACGCAGGACGCCGCCGGCAACTGGCCGATGGAACTGCGCGTGACAGGCCTCGAGGCGCTCCCCAACGGCCACCGCTACGAGCTATGGCTGACGCGAGACGGAAAGCTCGTTGCCCAGTGTGGCTCGTTCGTGGTCACGGGCGCCCACGCCGAGGTGCCGCTCAACGCGCCGTACAGGCTTCGCTCGTTCGACGGGTGGGTCGTGGTCGAGGCCGGGAACACAGACTTCGTGCTCGAAACCGAGACCGTCTGAGCTGCTGCCGCGCCGCTGGCCCGGAGCGGTGAGAATCACGCCATGCCCGGCCCGCTCGACGGCATTCGCGTGCTCGACCTGACCACGGTCATCCTGGGTCCGTACGCGACCCAGATCCTCGGGGACCTCGGCGCCGACGTGATCAAGGTGGAACCACCCGCAGGTGACAACATGCGATTCGCGGCGCCGAACCGGCAGGCGGGGATGGGTCACCTCTTCATGCACCTGAACCGCAACAAGCGAAGCCTGGTGCTCGACCTCAAGCAGTCACGCGGCCACGAGGCCGTGCTCAAGCTGGCGGCGGAGTCGGACGTTCTGATCTACAACGTCCGGCCCCAGGCGATGGCAAGGCTCGGGCTCGCCTACGATGACGTGCGGTCGGTCAACCCCCGGATCGTCTATGTCGGAGCGTTCGGCTTCCGGCGCGACGGCCCATACGGCGAGAAGGCAGCGTACGACGACGTCGTCCAGGGCCTGGTCGCCATCCCGTCGCTCCTGGCCGAGGTGACCGACGGCCGGCCCCGGTTCGTGCCCCTGACGATCTGCGACCGCGTCACAGGTCTCAACGCGGTGAACGCAGTCACCACCGCCCTCTTCCACCGCGAGCGCACGGGCCAGGGGCAATCCGTGGAGGTGACGATGTTCGAGGCGCTCACCGAGTTCGTGCTCTCCGACCACATGGGCGGTGAAACGTGGAGCCCGCCGGTGGCGCCGATGCGCTACCCCCGCCTCGTCGCTCCCGATCGCAACCCGTATCGCACGAGCGACGGGTACCTCTGTCTGCTCGTCTACAACGACCGTCAGTGGCGCAGCTTCTTCGAGGCGATCGGGAGGCCGGAACTGCTCGACGACCCGCGCTTTTCCACGCACGCCGGCCGCTCCGAGAACATCGCCGAGGTGTACCGGTACCTGGCAGTCGAGCTCGAGCGGCGGACGACCGCGGAGTGGCTCGAGCTCTTCGAGCGTGCAGACCTCCCCGCGATGCCGCTGCACACGCCCGAGACGCTGCTCGCCGATCCGCATCTGGCGGAGGTCGGCTTCTTCCGGATGGAGGATCACCCGAGCGAGGGGCCGATCCGGGTCATGGACACACCGAGCACCTGGTCCGCCACACCACCCTCGTATCGCCTTCACGCACCACGCCTCGGCGAGCACTCACGCGAGGTGCTGGGCGAGCTCGGGTACGGCGAAGCGGAGATCGACGAGCTCGTGGCCGCCGGTGTCACAGCCGGTGCGTGAACCCGGCTCTGGGACAATGCGCGCCGTGAGCGCCGCATGATCATCACGGGCGGGACGATCCGCACCCTCGACCCGTCGCTCCCGCGCGCCGGCGGGCTCGCGATCGCCGGGGCGCACGTCGTCGGGGGCGTCGGTGCGCATGAGACGGCCCTGCCCACCCCCGAGCGAGTCGACCTGCGCGGACGGTGCGTCCTGCCCGCGTTCTCCGACAGTCACGTCCACTTCCCCACCTGGGCGCTCTCGCGACGCGAGGTGCAACTCGACGCTGCCGCCTCGCTCGAGGAGGCGCTGGGCCGCATCAAGGAGCACACGGCCGCGGGGACGTGGATTCGCGGTCGCGGCTGGCGAGACGCCGAGTGGGCCGAGAAGCCCACGGCGGCGAGACTGGACGCAGTCACGGGCGAGGCCCCCGCGGCGTTGTGGTCGAAGGACTACCACTCGCTCTGGCTAAACACCGCCGCCCTCCAACTCGCGCGCGGCGACCTCCAGCTGCCGGGCGGCGTCGTCGAGCGTGACGGATCAGGTGAGCCGAACGGGATCCTGCGCGAGCAGTCCGCGTGGACGTACCGCGACCGGTTCGCGATGCCGCCCGACGACGAGTGGATCGCCGCGACCCGCGAGGGCATCCGCGTCGCGAACAGCCGTGGTGTCGCCGCCGTGCACGACAAGGACGGCTGGCTGGGCGCCCCGCGGTTCTTCTCGGCCATCCACCGGGAGGAAGGGCTGACCATGCGCGTGTGGGGCTCGCTCCCGGCGACCTCCGCCTCCGCACTTGCCACCGTCCGCCTTCCTCCGGCGATCGGCGACGACTACCTGCGGGTGGGCTACCTGAAGGCCTTCATGGACGGCACGCTCGGCTCGCAGACGGCGTGGCTGCTGGACGGCTCGGGCGTGATGATCACGAGCGGTGAGGAGCTGGAGGAGATCATCCAAGCCGGCGTGCGGATCGGCTGGCCGGTGTCTGTGCACGCGATCGGTGACCGGGCGAACCGCGAGGCGCTCGACGCCTTCGAGCGCACACGCGACCTCTGGCAGCCGCTCGGCTTGCGCCACCGCATCGAGCACGCCCAGTGCGTTGCCCGCGAGGACATCCCGCGCTTCGCCGCGCTGGGGATCGCCTGCTCGGTGCAGTTCACGCACGCGCCGTCCGATCGCGACCTCGCGGAACGCTTCTGGGGCGACCGGCTGGACGGCACCTACGCGTTCCGGTCCCTGCTCGAATCGGGCGCGATCGTGACGAACGGCTCGGACGCCCCGGTGGAGGAGCTCGACCCGCTCGCCGGCATCCGGGCGGGGGTCACGCGAACGCTGGACGGCCGCCCACCCTGGCGGGCAGACGAGTGCCTGACCGTGGAGCAGGCGATCCACGCCTCGACGGTCGCGCCGGCGTGGCTGGCAGGCGACGAACGCCGGCGTGGACGGCTCGTTCCCGGCATGCTCGCCGACCTCGTCGTCCTGAACCGGGATCCCTTCGAGTGCCCGCCTGACGAGCTCGGAATGTTGGAGGTGGTGGCGACGATGGTCGGTGGGCGCTGGGTGTTCAACCCGCCGCCATGGAATTGAGCCGCGGGTATCCCGTACCTATCGGTGCTTCGTACAATGAGATGACATGAGCACAGATAGCTCGATCCGCACGATGCTGCCGGTGCACGAGGCGAAGATCTGCTCGGTTGCCGGCACGGCGGAGATCATCGGCACGAAATGGACGGTGCTGCTCGTCCACGACCTCTCCGAGGGCCCGCGTCGCTTCACCGAGCTCGAGCACTCGTGCGCCGGGATCAGCCCGCGCACGCTTGCGGAGCGGCTGCGCTGGCTCGAAGCCGAGGGCATCGTGGAGCGCCGGAGCTACGCCGAGTCACCACCGCGCGTCGAGTACCACCTGAGCGAAAAAGGTCGCGCGCTCCTGCCGATCATCGACGCGATGCGCGTCTACGGGCACGACTGGCTCGGCTGCGGGCTCCACGACCACTCGTAACGGCGGGGAAACCAGTCAGACACCGGGACGTGGGACGCCGCCCTCCCCGACCACCCGGGCCAACTCCACGACAGTGGCTGCTGCCAGCGCGGCGTCCTGCACCGACAGCCACTCCTTGACGGAGTGGATGGCCTGCATCCCGGTGAAGATGTTGGGCGTGGGCAGCCCCATCGCCGACAGCCGGGAGCCGTCGGTGCCGCCGCGGATGATGGGGTGCGAGACCTCGAGTCCCAGACGCCCCATCGCGGCCACGGCGGCCTGCACGACGGCCGGGTGGCGGTCGATGATGCTCCGCATGTTGCGGTACTGCTCGCGCACGCCGAATGTCACCTCTGCGCGGGGCTCCCGGGCCGCGACCCGGTCGACGATGACACGCAGGGCCTCGACATGCGCGTCGAGCAACGCGTCGTCGTGGTCGCGGACGAGAAAGAGCAGCCGCGCGTGCTCCATGCCGCCCTCGAGCACGTACGGATGGACGAACCCCTCGCGGCCCTCCGTCGTCTCGGGCGACCAGCGATCGTCGGGCAACTCGGCCACGATCGCCGCCGCCAGCTTGAGCGCATTGACCATCCGTCCCTTGGCATCGCCAGTGTGGGAGGGAACGCCGCGCACCTCGACGGACGCCTCGTAGGCAGAAAAGGTCTCGAGCTCCATCTCCCCCGGATTGCCCCCGTCCAGCGTGTAGCCGAAGTGGGCGCCGACGCGCTCGAGGTCGACGCGGTCCGCGCCATACCCGATCTCCTCGTCGGTCGTGAACACCACGCGCACGGTGGTGCGCGGCCGGTCGTCGCCGAGCAGCGTCTTCGCCGCGGCCATGATCGCAGCGACTCCTGCCTTGTCGTCGGCGCCGAGCAAGGTCGTGCCGTCGCTGGTGACGAGGTCGTGCCCCACCCGGGCCGCGAGCTCCGGCAGCTCCGCAGGGTCGAGTACCTGGCGCGGGTCACCAGGAAGCACGATGGGCGTGCCGTCCCACCGCTCGTGGACGAGCGGGACGACCGGCCCACCGGCCGCGTCGAGCGCGGTGTCGACGTGGGCGAAGAGCGCCACGACCGGCGTACCCTCGACGGTGCCGGGGATCGTCCCGTAGACGACCGCGCCGACCAGCTCCGCGTCGGCGACACCAAGCTCCCGCAGCTCGTCGACGAGTAGACGCGAGAGCTCGAGCTGCTTGGCCGTGCTCGGCACCGTGTCCGATCCCAGGGCCGCCTGGGTGTCGATCGCCGCGTAACGGAGAAACCGCTCGAGCAGATCGGGCGCAAGCGCCTCTGCCAGCGGATGCCCGTAGCGGTCGTCGGTCATGCTTGCCCCCAGAGCCGGAACCCGCTCCCGCGGCTCCCGGCTCGGGAAAACCCCTGAAGCGGCCGCTGACGCAGCCGGCCGCTACCCCGGAACGCGAGACGGGGGGTTGACACAGGGCGTCTCATGTCGCCAGCCGTCGAAAGAGCTCGCACACCGTTTCTATGCCCGTGCGCAGGTAGGCGGCCGGCAGCCGCTCGTTCGGCGAGTGGATGTTCGAGTCGTTGAGCGCGAACCCGGAAAGGATCGTGGGCACACCGCGTGCGGCGAGCGCCGAGACCAGTGGGATCGCGCCGCCGGTGCGGATCAGCAGCGGCCGCACGCCGAGAACGTGCTCGAATGCGTCCTGTCCTTTTTTCAGCACGGGATGGTCGGCCGGGATCAACCCTGGGGGTGCCGACGACCAGCGCTCGACCGCGACGGTCGCGCCCGCAGGGGCCGCGTCGCGCAGGAGCCGCTCGAACGTTGCGCCGATCGCAGCGGGATCCTGGTTGCCGACAAGGCGGATAGAGACGTTGGCCTCGGCCTCCACGGCGATCACCGTCTTCTGCAGGATCGGTGAGCCGCCCTGGATGCCGTGGACGTCCACCGAAGGCTCACCCCACGTCCGCAGATAGAACTCCGCAGCCGCGTCCGGATCTGCGGGGCGGGAGCCGGCAGTCTCGAGCTCCCGCGCCCCAGGCGGCAGCTCCGCCCAGCCCGCGAGCTCGTCGTCCTCCGGCGGTACGGCGCCGGCCCGCAGCGGCTCGGGGAGGCGACCGTTGCGCGGCAGAACGCCGGAGAGCGTCTGCAGCAAGGCATGCATCGCGTTCAGCGACGCTCCGCCATAGACGCCCGAGTGCAGATCGCGCTCGCCTGTTCGCACCTTGACGTGGAAGTACACGAGCCCGCGAACCGCGATGTTGAACGCGGGCAGATCACGTTCGACCATGCCGCCGTCGAACACGACGGCGGCGTCCACCTCGCCCGTGTCCGTGGCGAGCCAGTCGACGATCGAGTGCCCGCCGATCTCCTCCTCCCCGTCGCAGGCGAAACGGAGATTGACCGGCAGCTCGCCTTCCGCGGCGAGCACCTCGGCCGCCTTCAGCAACATGTACAGCTGGCCTTTGTCGTCGGCGATGCCGCGCGCGAAGAGCCAGCCGTCGCGCTCGGTAAGCGTGAACGGCTCGGACTCCCAAAGCTCGAGCGGATCGGGCGGCTGCACGTCGAAATGCCCGTAACAGAGAATCGTCGGCGCGGAGTCGGCGCCACGGGACGCGCCGATCTCACCGATCATCAGCGGCCGCCCGCCGGCCGGTACGAGCTCAGCTCGACCGCCCGCCGCGAGCACGCGGTCGCGCACCCACTCTGCGGCGCGGCGGACGTCGTCCTGGTGCCCGGGGTCGGCGCTGACCGAGGGGATAGCGACGAAGTCGGCGAGCTCGGCGACGAGATCCTCGTGGGAGGGGATCATCCGACGGACTCTAGTTGTCGTCATCGAATCAACCGCGGCCGGGGACTGTCCCGGTTTCGAAGCGGGACTGTCCCCACAAGGAGGGGAGCCTCCGCCGTCAGGCCACGTCCCGGACGCTGGCCAGCACGCGGAGTTTCTTCAGGCTCTGGTGCTCGATCTGGCGGATGCGCTCGCGGGTGAGGTTGAAGGCCGCACCAACCTCGTCGAGGGTGCGCGCCTGCCCGCCGTCGAGGCCGTAGCGCAGCACCAGCACGTCGCGCTCGCGTGTGCTGAGGCAGGCGAGGATCTCGCGTACCGCCTCGCGGCGCATGACGTCGGCCACCGCCTCGTCCGGCGACGGGGCCGAAGGGTCGGTGAGGAAATGCCCGAGCTCGGCGTCGTCCTCCGCCCCCACGGGTCGCTCGAGCGAGATCGGTGCCTGGGCGCTGCGACGCAACTGCTCGACGTCCACGGCCTCGAGCTCCGCCTCCGTTGCGATCTCGTCCACCGTCGGCTCGCGGCCGAGCTCGTGGCGCAGCTTGCGTTCGGCTCGGGTCACACGATTCAGCCGCTCGACCACGTGCACCGGCATGCGGATCGTGCGGCCCTTGTCGGCCAGCGCCCGTGCCACGGCCTGCCGGATCCACCAGGTCGCGTACGTGGAGAACTTGTATCCGCGCCGCCAGTCGAACTTCTCCGCGGCCCGCACGAGACCGATCGTGCCTTCCTGGATCAGATCCAGAAACGGCAGCCCCTGGTTCCGGTACCGCTTGGCGATCGAGACCACGAGCCTGAGGTTCGCTTCCACCATCGCCTGCTTGGCCGCATGATCTCCGGCTTCGATGCGCTTCGAGAGCGCGACCTCCTGGGCCGCGGTGAGCAGCTTGACGCGACCGACGTCCTTCAGAAACAGCTGCAACAGGTCTGTCGTGCTATCTGCCGCGACATCGAGGGCCGGCTCCTCGTCGTCGTCGCCGAGCGCATCGAGATCGCCCCCGAACGGGTCAGGGAGGACAAGCAGCTCGTCGGGTTCGGAGCCGCTTTCGACCAGAGCCCGCGTCTTCCGGGCCGCCAGGACGTCGAACTCCGCACCAGGCTCCGTGAAGCCCCTCTCTGGATCGGCCGGGTCCATGACCGCCTCTCGCTCGGGGTATGCGCACCGTAGCAGGAGGCCGGTCCGCAATCCGGCTCGCGCATCACGCTTTCGGCAGGCGGTCGAGGTACCGCATCGCCTCCCGGGCGGCGGGCGAGCCCGGCTCGTCGGCCACCGCGCGCTCGAGCTGAGTGCGCGCCTCGCGCACCTCGCCCGACCACAGGAGCAACAAGCCGAGGTGGAAGCGCACGGTGGCCGCACGAGGGAACCTTCGCGTCAGCGGACCTAGGCGCGAGAACGCGGCTGCCGGATCGGACTTGCGAAAACGGGAGACCGCGGCGGCGACCTGAGCCTCTACGTCACCCGGATGGCGGCGTGCGTAGGCGACGAGGACCCGCTGCGCGCTCACCCGGCGGCCGAGCTCCTGCAGCGCGATCCCGTAGAAGAAGGTACCTGCGCGGTCGCCCCCTGAGGCGAGGCGCTCGAACGCGGCGAGCTGCTCGTCCGCGCGTAAACCGGCAGCCGACCCGGGAATCGCCACGGTCGGGAAGAACTTGGGAATGTCGGGCGCGAACCCCTGAAAGAGCAGATTCTCGGCCGTGACCGCGTAGCTGGTGTCCGGTGCGGCTGCGAGCGCTGCTCGCCAGGCGTCCTCCTCGCCAGGCCGCCGTGCCCAGAAGAGCGCGATCCCGAGATGGAGCTGGACGAGCGCGCTCGAGGGATGCAGGCCGGAGAGGCTGACGAGCCGGTCGGTGGTGCGCTCGGGCCAGCGCGCGAAGGCGCGTCCGACTCGCGCCTCCAGCGAGTCGTACCGCTCGAAGACGGAGAGCGCCTCGTCGAGTCTTCCCTGCTCGTAGAGCGCGGCCGCGTTGCGGAGGGCAACAGCCTCGGCATCGGTACGCACGCCGAGGTCGAGGGCCAGAGGTGGGTTTCCCTCCCGTGGGCTCACCAGCGCCGCCGGCAGCGGATCGTGACGGTCGGTCTGAACGACGGCGACACCCACCGTCACGGCAACCACCGCAGCCGCCGCGAGAGCCGTGAGTGCCGCCACGCGCCGCCTGGCGCCCCGGTACGGCTGGAATGCCGTGGCGTCGCTCACCGTTTCACGCTACACGGCCCCCCTCCGCTGGCCGAGGTAAAGCGGCTATATTCAGGAAAGTAATGGCGACCTACAGGGAACTCCTGGAGCAGGTGAAGGGCGAGATCGACGAGGTCTCGACCTCCGAGGCGAAGCCGCTGGTGGGCGGTTCGCACCTGTTCGTCGACGTGCGCGAGGCGGACGAGTGGCAGGAGGGGCACGTCCCCGGCGCGGTGCACGTGCCGCGCGGCATGCTCGAGTCGCGGATCGAGGCGCTCGTGCCCGACAAGAGCCGCGAGCTCGTCATCTACTGCGCCGGCGGTGCCCGTTCCGCCTTCGCGGCGCGTTCGCTCACCGAGCTCGGCTACGAGAACGTGATCTCGATGGCCGGCGGCTTCGCCGACTGGAAGCGAAACGGCTTCGACTACGTGACTCCGAAGGTGCTGACACCGGCGCAGCGCTCGCGGTACGCGCGCCACCTGCTGATCCCCGAGGTCGGCGAGGAGGGTCAGCAGAAGCTGCTCAACTCGCGGGTGCTGCTGATCGGGGCGGGCGGGCTCGGCTCCCCAGCCTCGCTGTATCTCGCCGCCGCGGGCGTCGGCACGCTCGGGATCATCGACGCCGACACGGTCGACGAGTCGAACCTGCAACGCCAGATCGTCCATTCCACCGACCGTCTCGGCGAGCCGAAGGTGGTCTCGGCCAAGCGCACCCTCGAGGCTCTCAACCCGGACGTGCAGGTCGAGACCTACCAGGAGCGTCTGACCTCGGAGAACATCGAACGGATCCTCTCCGACCGCTGGGACGTGATCGTCGACGGCACCGACAACTTCCCGACGCGCTACCTCGTGAACGACGCCTCGGTGTGGCACGAGATCCCGGTGGTGCACGGCTCCATCTACCGCTTCGAGGGCCAGATCACGGTCTTCCACCCCAAGCACGGCCCATGCTACCGCTGCCTCTACCCCTCTCCGCCGCCACCGGAGCTCGCTCCCAGCTGCGCCGAGGGCGGGGTGCTCGGGGTGCTGCCGGGCATCGTCGGCTCGCTGCAGGCGAGCGAGGCGCTGAAGCTCCTGATCGGCGCGGGCGAGTCGCTCGCCGGTCGCCTGTTGCTGTTCGATGCGCTGCACACGACGCTGGACGAGGTCCGGATGAAGCGGAACCCGGAGTGCCCCGTGTGTGGTGACCAGCCAACGATCACCGAGTACATCGACTACGTCGAGTTCTGCACCGGACCCCCGACAGGAGCACACGCATGACCATGGTTCGCATTCCTCCAACCCTGCGCGCCGAGGTAGGCGGAGCCCGCCAGGTCGAGGCGAGCGGAGAGACGGTCCGCGCCGTCCTCGACAACCTGGTCGAGCAGCATCCTGCGCTCGGCCGGCAGATCTTCGCCGACGGCGACATTGCGCCCTTCGTCAACGTCTACCTCGGTGGCGAGGACGTCCGCACGATGGAGGGGCTGGATACCGACGTGCCCGCCGGCGCGACCGTGATCCTGCTGCCGGCGATGGCGGGCGGCTCGCCCGAGAACGAGCCCTGCGCGCCCGCAGCGGCCCGGTCGGTGCTCGACCTGATCGGCAACACACCGCTTGTGGAGTTGCGGAACCTGACGCCGAAGCCGGGCGTGCGCATCTACGCGAAGCTCGAGGGCCAGAACCCGTCCGGCTCGGTCAAGGACCGTGTCGCCAAGTCGATGATCGAAACGGCGGAGGCGTCGGGCGAGCTCCTCCCCGGCCGCCACCTGCTCGAGCCGACCTCCGGGAACACCGGGATCGGGCTGGCGATGGTGGCGAAGCTCAAGGGGTACCCCCTCACCTGTGTGATGCCGGAGAACTCGACGGAGGAGCGCAAGCGCCTGCTCCGCCTCTACGGCGCCCAGATCGTTTTCTCACCGAGCGACGAGGGCTCGAACGGCGCGGTGCGGCTGGCGCTGGAGATGGCGGCGCAGAACCCGAAGTACTTCATGCCGTTCCAGTACGCGAACGAGGCGAACCCGCGCGCCCACTACGAGGGCACCGGGCAGGAGATCGTCGATGCGCTGGATCGGGTCGACGTGCTCGTGGCGGGGCTCGGGACGGGTGGCACGCTGATGGGAACGGGCGACCGTCTCCGCGAGACATTCCCGGACGTGATCGTGGCCGCCGCCGAGCCGCTCCCCGGCGATCCGGTGATGGGTCTCCGCTCACTCGACGACGGCTACGTGCCCCCGATCCTCGACGTCGCCAAGCTCGACAGGAAGGTCCTCGTCTCCAACGCGGAAGCGGTGCAGGCGGTGCGGATGCTGCTCGACCGCGAAGGCATCTTCGCCGGCGTCTCCTGCGGCGCCGCGATCCACGTCGCCCGCAAACTCGCGACCGAGCTCGAGGAGGGCGTGATCGTGACGATCCTCGCGGACGGCGGCTGGAAGTACATCTCCGCGGACTTCTGGGACGCCGAGGACGTCGAGACCTCGATGGAGTCGACCGTCTGGTGGTGATCCCCGCGACGGTGCGCGAGGCGCTGGCCGGGCACGCGCGCACCGAGCAGCCGAACGAGGCCTGCGGGCTGCTGCTGCTGAAGGACGGTGTCGCCGAGCGCTACCTCGAGGGGATCAACGCCTCGCCCTCCCCGTACTACTTCGAGCTGCACATGGCCGACCCCGAGGCCTGGTTTCTCGAGGACGAGGGCTACGAGCTTGCAATCGTCCACTCACACCTCACCTCCCCGCCCCGGCCCTCGCGCACCGACGTCGAGCGCATCGGGCTGTGGGAGGGCAAGCCCTATGTGATCTACTCGCTCGCCCGTGACGAGCTCGCCGCGTGGCGCATCACGG
>JBJXGY010000142.1:0-39415 GCA_046160185.1 Gaiella sp.
TTGAGCGCGTCGGCGGCCTTGCCGACGCGCGGGCGGTGAAAGGCACCCGAGACCTTGCGCTTGATGGCTCTTCGTGCGCCGCGGCTCTCGGCCTCGGCGCAGCACTCCTCGACGGCGTCGTGTTCGCCCGAGATCACGATCTGCCCCGGACAGTTGTAGTTGGCGGGCCACACTCCCAGGATCTTCCGGCAGAGGGTCTCCACCTGCTCGTCCTCGAGCCCGAGGATGGCGGCCATGCTTCCCGGTCGCTTCCTCGCCGCTTCGGCCATGGCCAGGCCCCGCGCGCGAACGAGCCCGATCGCCGCGCCGGTCTCGATCGCCCCGACCGAGGCGAGGGCTGCGAACTCGCCGACGGAATGCCCGACGACCACGTCCGGCTCGAGCCCTTCGGAGCGCATCGCTGCGAGGATGGCGAGGCTGGTCGCGACGAGCGCCGGCTGCTGCACTTCTGTCTCGACGATCCCGGCCAGCGGGGTGCGGAAGCAGAGCGTCTCGAGGTCGAGGCCCGTCGCCTCGCTGCCCAGCCTGTACACCTCGCGAGCGGAGGGCACGGCTTCGGCGAGCTCTCGGCCCATTCCCTCCTCGAGCGATCCCTGCCCGGGAAAGCAGAACGCAACCTTTGTCACCGTGTCATCCTCCCATCCGTCCATTCGAGAAGCGCCGATCCCCAGGTGAGGCCTGCGCCCATTCCCGTCAATAGTACGAGCATTCCATCCTGAAGCCTTCCGTCATCTCGTGCCTCGGCAAGTGCGAGCGGGATCGAGCCCGAAGAGGTATTCCCGTATCGGTCGACGTTCACGACCGTCTTCTCCGGAGAGATGCCGAGCTTGGAGAGGGCATGGTCGATGATGCGCTTGTTCGCCTGGTGGGGAACGTAGAGGTCGATATCGTCGACGGTCTTCTCGCACTTGTCGAGAATCGCCTCGGCAGACGACACCATCACCCGCGTCGCGAAGCGGAAGACCTCCCGGCCGTTCATCTTCAGCATGCTGTCGGGATCCTCGAACTTGCGCGATCCGCTGCCCGGGAACTGCAGGTGCACACCGCCGGCGCCGTCGGCGCCGAGCTCGAAGCCGAGGAAGCCTCCGCGTTCGACAGGCTCCATCACCACCGCTCCCGCGCCGTCGCCGAACAGCACGAGGGTCGACCGGTCGTCCCAGTCGAGGATCTTGGACAGGACGTCCCCGCCGACCACGAGCGATTTCCGGGAAAGCCCGGAGGCAAGCATGCCGTAGGCTTGGGCGATGGCGTAGACGAACCCCGTGCAGCCCGCGAGGAGGTCGTACGCTGCCGCGTTCGGCATCTGCAGCGCGTCTGCCATCAACGCCGAGCTCGTGGGGAACAGCATGTCCGGGGTCACTGTCGCGCAGATGAGCAGGTCGATCTCCGCGGGCGAGGCGCCTGCCTCGGCGAGCGCGGCGCGCGCGGCGGGCATCGCGATGTCGGTGAGCGCCTCGTGCTCCTCCGCAATGCGCCGCTCACGGATACCGGTGCGCTCCACGATCCACTCGTCGGTGGTATCGACGAACTTCGCCAGGTCGTCGTTGGTCATGACCCGGGCCGGGGCGTTGACCCCGAGCCCCGTGATGCCGACCCGGGGGCCTCGAGCGGTACCGATCACCGCTCCACCGCAAAGGTGAGGAGCGCACGGCAGGCGAGCTCGTCGCCGACGCGTGCCGTTGCACGGCCCTTGCCGATCGGCCCCCGCACCTGCTCGATCTCGCACTCCAGCGTCAGCACCTCGCCCGGCGAGACGACGCGCTTGAAACGGCACTCGTCGATACCGGCGAAGAAGGCGATCTTGCCGCGGTTCTCCTCGAGCACGAGCGCAGCAACGGCTCCGGCCTGCGCCATCGCCTCCACGATCAGCACGCCCGGCATCACGGGACGCGCCGGAAAGTGGCCGGGGAACCACCAATCCTCCTCGCGCACGGCCCGTCTCGCGACGACGCGACGGCCAGGGGCGAGCTCGGTCACTTCGTCCAGCAACAAGAACGGATCGCGGTGCGGGATGATCTGCTCGATCACCTCGCGCCCGAACGGCACGGCAAAGCTCACGCGCGCCTCTGGCGGCGGGATGGGGGCATCCGGGCAGTCTACTTCGGAGCCCGACGGTCGATGCGCAGGATTGTCTCGTTGCCCGCGAGATCCCGGGCGCGAGCACGGAGCTCGACCACGCGCTGCACGCCCGGGACGGCATAGGTACCGGCGGTAGCCGCCTCGATCCGCCTGCGGGCGCCGTTCACGACGAGCCTCACGTCAGCGGCTTCTCCGACGGCGATCCGCGGCGCCCCGCGTGAGATGAAACGCAGCCTCGGGGCGGTCGTGTCGCTGGTCACGATGAACCGGGCGGCAGAGGTGGCGACGGGGTCGGTGGCCTCGAGGAGCACGTCATACGAGCCGTCGCGGAGGCGGCCCAGGCGCTTTGTGCCATCCCAGTTGAGCGACTGTGCGCCTGCCTCCAGCCTGCCGGCGAACGGCGTGGCGATCCACGCTGATCCCCGCCGGACGCTGAACTTGACGTCTGCGGGCTGGGAGAGCGTGAAGGCGAGGTCGAGGGTGTCGAGCCGGCCGTCGGCGTTCGGTGAGATCAGCTGGGCGGACGGCTGGACGCCGCCGAGCGTACGCGTGACGGCGACGGGGACGTCGGTCGTGGCCGAGACGCCACCGGTGCCCCGGGCCTCGAGGCGGACCGTGTAGAGCCCGTCCGGCAGGGCCGCGGGGTCGAACGTCATGGTGTGCTCGCCCGCCCGTCGCCAGCGGAGGCGTTCCACCTCCGCGACCTGGGTTCCGGTCTGGTCGACGGCGATGCCCCTGACAGTGCCGGCGGCGCTGAGCGTGTACGTGACGAGCGCCGTCTCCGCCTGCCCGTCGCCGTTCGGCGACACGGTCTCGGGCTCGGCTGATGCCCCGCGGAACGCGAGCCCGGTGGCCGGCCCCGCCACGGTCGAGCCGACCGGCCCGCGAGCGGTCGTGACCACCCTCTCCCCTGTTCCGGCGGTGATCGTCCAGGTGTACGAGCCGGGTGCTGCCGCCGAGGCGTCCCACGTTCCTGCCACGGTCTCGCCGTAACCCGTGATCGACGCGACCGTGAGGCCTGCCGCGTCGGTGACTGCGATCGACCAGTCGAGCGGCTCCGACAGGGTGGCGGCGAACGTCACGATCGACCCGATCGCGCCCTCGACGGTCGGACCGTAGAGCTTCGGCAGCCCCTCAGCCTGTGCCTGGGCGGCGAGGCTGCCCAGACGTGCGTACAGCGCGTCACCGGGACATGTCGTGAGGCCGGTGTCGCGATGTCCGGACACTGCGGGGAGGAGCACCGGGAGACCCTGCGGGAAGCGGTCGCTACCGCCGGAGATGACGGTGAGCGTGCTCAGGGGGTCGACGTGGGCGAGATCGAGCCGCCAGGCGAGAAGCCCGGCGATCGCCTTCTCCGCCGCCGGGGAGGCGGGCACATTCGTTTGGGTGCCGAGGAGCGCGACGCCCACGGAACCGGTGTTGAAGCCGAGTGCGTGCGCACCGACGACATTCCTGTCGACACCGCCGGCGCGTCCCTCGTAGATCACCCCGAAGCGGTCGACGAGGAAGTTGTAGCCGATGTCGTTCCAGCCGTTCCCGCGCACGTGGTAGAGCTGGATCCCCTTCACGATCGCAGGCGCCTCGCTGCGCGTGTAGCCGTTCTGGCCGGCCGTGTGGTGTACGAGCGCGAACCGCACTGCGGTCGCGTAGGTGGGCGCCGCACGCACGATCGACTCGTCGGCGCCCCAGAAGGCCCTCGGGGTGATCAGCGGACGGCCCGTGGCCGCCGGGCGCCGGAATGGAACCCGCACCTCCGGGCTACGCACCGTGATCGCGCGGAGGTCGCGCACCGGGCCGCGGGTGCGAAGCTCGAGCCGGTCGGCGTTCCCGACCCACCACGGGCTTCCGACCTGCCAGCCGCGGTCTGCCCGCCCCTCCCTCGTGTCCGCGTCCGGCCGGTCGCCGGCTTCCGGCGAGGCCGGGTACCACGGTGTCCAGCGACCGTTCGCCCTGCGTGCGCGCAGTTCGACCGTGCCACGGCCTCGCCATCTGGCACCGGCGAGATCGAAGGGTCCGGCGTCGACCCGGCCGCCGGCGCCGACCGGCGTGACGGTCACGGACGAGGGCGCCGCCGCCGCGGTCCCCGCCCAGCAGGCGCCACCGGCGAAGACGGTAAGGAGGATGACGAGCGTGCGGATCACGGGTGACGAGACAACGCGGGCGGGCACCGGACGGCGGAGCACCCGTGAAGCGTTGCTCACCGGTCCTTCGGCGGCAAGCCTTGGCGCCCTTCCCGTAAAGAGTATTTACAGACCCTGAGAGCGCCTCTGAGGGCCGAAAAACCGGCCTGGGCGGGTCACGCACACGCCGTGTGCGGCTTCGTCACGCGAATCGTTGACGGAGGATGCTCGAGAACCTTGCCGGGCCGACGCGTCGGGCGGAGGACGAGATCGCCGCCGCAGTTGGGACAGAGCCCGCCGAGGCGATGCACGGCGCAGTCGGCGCAGAAGGTGCACTCGTAGGTGCAGATGCGCGCGGCCGGGTCGCCGTTCGGGAGGTCGCGGTCGCAGCACTCGCAGTTCGGCCGCAGCTCGAGCACCCGCTCAGTCCTCCGTGATCTCGGCCTCGTCCAGCTCTTCGGCGTCGTCTGTCGGCGTGATCTCGGTCTCGGCGTCGCCCGAGGGGGAGGCTGGCTCGTGCCCGGTGGGCGAAGTCGCAGTCGGGTCCTCGGAGCTGTCGTCGCCTCCGACCACCAGCGCCAGGCCGGAGACCGTCTCGCCCTCGCGGAGGCGCATCACGATCACGCCCTGTGTCGCCCGGCCGGAGCGCTTGATGTCGTCGCCGGCGGTGCGGATCACGGTGCCACCGTCCGAGATCAGCATCACCTGGTGGCCCTCGCGGACGATGCGGGCGCCGGCGAGCTTGCCCTTGCCCTCGACGAGCTTCGCCGTCTGCACGCCCAGCCCGCCGCGGCCCTTCACCGGGTACTCGGCGACCCGCGTGCGCTTGCCCCATCCGTTCTCGGTGACGACGAGCAGGTCGGCGTCGTCCTTGGCGATATCGACCTCGATCACCTCGTCGTCGGCGCGCAGGCGCATACCCTGGACGCCGGAGGCAGGCCGCCCCATGGGGCGGACGTCGGCCTCGCTGAAGCGGATCGCCTGGCCGAAGCGGGAGACCATGAGGATGTCGTCGTCGCCGTCGGAAAGCCGGACGCCGATGAGCTCGTCGTCCTCGCGCATCTTGAGGGCGATGATCCCGTCCGCCTTGAGCGGCGTGTTGTACTCCGCGAACGCGGTCTTCTTGACCACACCCTTACGCGTCGCGAAGACGAGGTACTTCGACTCCGCGTAGTCGCGCGTGGCGATGACCGCGCGTACGAGCTCCTCTTGCCGGAACGGCAGCAGGTTGACGATCGCGCGCCCCTTGGACTGACGAGACCCGAGCGGTAGCTCGTGCACCTTCAGGCGGTACACCTTCCCGACACTCGAGAAGAAGAGGATGTAGTCGTGGGTCGAGGCCACGAACAGATGCTCGATGTAGTCCTCGTCCTTGAGATCCATGCCCATCACGCCGATTCCGCCGCGTCTCTGCTCGCGGTAGGTCGTGACGGGTAGCCGCTTGATGTAGCCGGAGCGGGTGATCGCGATCACCATGTCCTCCTCCGCGATCATGTCCTCGAGCTCCAGCGCGTCCTCGCCTGCCACGATCTCGGTGCGGCGATCGTCGTTCTTGCCGTAGATCTGCTTGATCTCGAGCAGTTCCTCGCGCACGACACCGTCGATGCGGGCCTCGTCGCCGAGGATCTCGCGAAGCTCACCGATCCGCTCCGTCAGATCCTTGTACTCGCTCTCCACGCGCTGTCGTTCGAGGCCGGTGAGGGCGCGGAGCCGCATATCGAGGATGGCCTGCGCCTGGATCTCGCTGAGCGAGAACGTCTCCTGGAGCGCGTTACGCGCGTCCTCGGTGGAGGCGGCGGCACGGATGATCGCGATCACCGCGTCGATGTTGTCGAGCGCGATCAAGTACCCCTCGAGCACGTGAGCGCGCCGGACGGCGTTGCGGAGCTCGTGCTTGAGCCGGCGGCGGACGACGTCGCGCTGGTGATCGAGGTAGTGCCGGATCAGCTCGAGCAGCGAGAGCGTGCGCGGGACACCGTCGACCAGCGCGACCGCGTTGTAGCCGAAGGTGGCCTGCAGCGATGTGTGTTTGTAGAGCTTGTTGAGCGCGACCTGAGGGATCGCCTCGCGCTTGAGCTCGACCTGGATGCGCATGCCCGACCGGTCGGAAAGGTCCTTGATCCCCGAGACCTCGTTGAGGATGTTGTCCTTGACGAGCGATGCGATCTTCATGATCACGCCTTCGTCGCCGCCCTTGCGGACGCCGTAGGGGAGCTCGGTCACGATCACGGCAGTGCGGCCACCGCGCAGCTCCTCGACGTGTGCGCGCGCGCGCATCACGACCCGGCCGCGGCCGGTGCGGTACGCGTCACGGATCCCGGAGCGGCCGAGGATGATCCCTCCGGTCGGGAAGTCGGGGCCCTTGAGGTGCTGCATCAAATCCTCGACGTTCGCGTCGGGCTTGTCGATCAGCTGGACGACGGCATCGATGGTCTCGCCGAGATGGTGCGGCGGGATGTTCGTGGCCATGCCGACTGCGATCCCCGAGGAACCGTTGACGAGGAGGTTGGGAAAGCGCGCCGGCAGCACCGAGGGCTGCTGCTTCGACCCGTCGTAGTTGGGCTCGAAGTTGACGGTGTCGGCGTCGATGTCGCGGAGCAGCTCGGTGGCGATCGCGGAGAGCCGGCACTCGGTGTACCGCATGGCGGCCGCCGGGTAGCCGTCCACGTTGCCGAAGTTCCCCTGTGGGTCGACGAGCGGGTAGCGCAGCGAAAACGACTGCGCCATGCGCACGAGCGTGTCGTAGATCGACTGGTCGCCGTGCGGGTGGTAGTGCTTCATGACCTCGCCGACCACGGCGGCGCATTTCACGCGGGGACGGTTCGGCTGCAGCCCGGTGTCGTGCATGGCATAGAGGACGCGCCGATGCACGGGCTTGAGACCGTCGCGCGCGTCGGGAAGCGCACGGGCCACGATCACGCTCATCGCGTAGTCGAGGAAGGAGGTGCGCATCTCCTCCTCGAGCTCGCGGGGCTCGACGCGGCCGACGTCGAACGGGTCGACGCTAGACATAGCGCCCCCTGGTGCGGCCTCTCACGACGTTGCGCTCGGAAACCGGATGGTGCGGCAGGCGCGCGAACGCGCGCCCTTCAGGATCATAGGCTGGCTGCGCTAGCAGCCGGCCTATGCGACAAACATCGGTGCGGCGGCTCACAACCATCGTTTCCTGTCTCTCGTTGTGAGACGCCGCACTAGACATCGAGTCTCGCGTACTTGGCGTTCTGCTCGATGAACTCCCGGCGCGGCTCGACCTGGTCGCCCATCAGCATCGAGAAGATGCGATCGGCGAGCAACGCGTCCTCGACCCCGACCCGGACGAGCATGCGGTTCTCCGGATTCATGGTCGTCTCCCACAGCTCCTCCGGGTTCATCTCGCCGAGACCCTTGAAGCGGCTGAGCTGGATGCCCTCCTTGGCCAGGTCGAGGACGCCGGCTCGCAGCTCCTCGAACGTCGCCGCCGAGCGCTCTTTCTTGCCCGATGCGATCATGAACGGCGGCGGGCCGGTGGACTCGAGCAGCCGCGCGTAGGCCTTGCGCAGTCCGGCGTACGCCGGCGAGGCGAGCATCGCCGCGGGCAGCTCGACGCGCGTGACGGCGTTCGTCTCGCGTTCCACGAGCTTGACCACGACCGCGTCCTCGGTGGCACGCTCGAACTCGAGCCCATACTCCTCGTCGCCGAGGGCAGGAAGCGCGGCCTCGACCTCGAGCGCGGTGGCACTGGCCACCTCGGCCAGCCGGTGGCGGACGACGAACGCGGTGGCCGCGGCACCGTAGTCGGCGCGCAACCGCGAGGCCCAGCCGTCGACCTCGTGGAGCGCGCGCACGAGCCGCTGGTGTCGCGCGTCGGTGACCTTGGTGCGGGAACCGTCGCGGTCGGTGATCTCGATCTCCTTGGCGCGCTCACGGACGAGGAGGTCCTCGAAGTGGGATTCCTTCTCGATGTACCGCTCCTGGCCCCCGAACTTCACTCGATACAGCGGCGGCACGGCGATGTACACGTGACCGCCCTCCACCAGCTCCTGCATCTGCCGGTAGAAGAACGTCAGCAGCAGCGTCCTGATGTGTGACCCGTCGACGTCGGCGTCGGTCATGATGATCACGCGGTGGTAGCGCAGCTTCTCGATGTCGAACTCGTTGCCGATGCCACAGCCGACCGCGGTCACGATCGACTGGATCTCGGTGTTCGAGAGAACCTTGTTGATGCGGTTCTTCTCGCTGTTGATCACCTTGCCGCGCAGGGGGAGGATGGCCTGGAAGTTCTTGTCGCGCGCGTCGACGGCTGAGCCGCCGGCGGAGTTGCCCTCGACGAGGTAGAGCTCGCAGCTTTCCGGGTCGGACGACTGGCAGTCGGCCAGCTTGCCCGGGAGGCCGCCGCCGACGAGCGCGCCCTTGCGGCTGACCTCGCGCGCCTTGCGCGCAGCCTGGCGGGCGCGGGCCGAGTCGATCGCCTTCGAGATGACCTTCTTGCGCTCGGCGGGATGCTCGTGCAGGAACTCCGCCAGCTTCTGGTTGACCGCCTGCTGGACGAAGCCGCGTACCCACGGGTTGCCGAGCTTCGTCTTCGTCTGCCCTTCGAACTGCGGCTCGCGGATCTTGAGGGAGATGATCGCCGCCAGGCCTTCACGGACGTCGTCGCCTTCGAGGTTCTCTTCTTTTTCCTTGAGCTGGCCCTCGTCGCGCGCGAACTTGTTGATCGTCGTCGTCAGCGCCGCCGTGAACCCGGAGAGATGCGAGCCGCCCTCGTGGGTGTTGATGTTGTTGGCGAAGGAGAAGACCGACTCGACGTACTTCGAGTTCCACTGCATCGCGATCTCGACCGAGCCGCGGCTCTCCTCGTCCTCGGTCTCGAAATAGACGATCGTCGGGTGGATGGGGTCCTTCTCCGCGTTGACGTGGTTGACGAAGTCGCGGATCCCGCCCTCGTAGTGGAACTCCTCGCTCCACTCGCCCTCGCGCTCGTCGGTGAGCTTGATGCGGAGCGCCTTGGTCAGGAAGGCGGTCTCGCGTAGCCGCTGGCGGAGGGTGTCGCGCGAGAACTCGATCTCCTCGAAGATCTCGGCGTCGGGCATGAACGAGATGGTGGTGCCGGTGTCCTCCGGGTCGCACTCGCCGACAACCCCGACGTCGGTCTGCGCATCGCCGCGGGCGAAGGTCTGGCGATGGACCTTGCCGCCGAGCCGAACTTCGGCCACGAGCCACTCCGAGAGCGCGTTGACGACCGAGACCCCGACACCGTGGAGACCGCCGGAGACCTTGTAGCCGTCGCCGCCGAACTTGCCGCCGGCGTGCAGCTTCGTCAGCACCACGGTGAGCGCCGACAGCCCCTGGCCCTCGACCTGGTCGACGGGGATCCCGCGGCCCGCGTCGCGAACCGTGACCGAGCTGTCCGGGTGAATGGTGACGTCGACGAGTGAGTTGTGCCCGGCGAGCGCCTCGTCGACGGCGTTGTCGACGACCTCGTACACGAGGTGATGGAGCCCGCGTGGACCGGTCGAGCCGATGTACATGCCCGGCCGCAGCCGGACCGGCTCGAGTCCCTCCAGGACCGTGATGTCCTTGGCTGTGTAGGTCGTCTCAGTCATAGAAAAAGCCCTGCAAAACACCAGTTTTGCGGGCTCCTTGCATTGTATCAGACAGAGCGGTTGTTTCGCTCCCTGGCCAGGCTGGCGGCCGCGGCGCGGCGGGCCATTTCGCGGAGCTCGTCATCCTCGATCGCCGCCACCAGCTCGGCGGCATCGCCCTCGCCCGGCGCCGGGTACATGGCGGCCGGTGCAGGGGTCGCGGTCGGCGTCACGGTGCGGTCGGGCACCCGCCCCGGCGCAAAGCGCACGGCCGCGGGCGCGTCGTCCCTGAGCGTCGCCACGAGGCGCTCCATCATCACCTCCGTGAGCGCGGTCAGCTCGAACGCCCACACCGACGAGGATGTCGCCACGTGCAGCGTGCCGTCCCGGGCCAGACGCGCGGGCCAGGCGTGACGCGCGACCTGCTCGCCGACGGCGTCGTCCCAGCGATCGACGATCCGGGCCAGCCGCGGGTCGCCCTGGAGACCCGGGATGCCGAGCACGCGCCTGATGTCGTTGCCGATCCGTTCCATCAGGCAGCCCGTACCTCGCCCGGCCGCACCTCGAGCAGCTGGGCCGGAGCGAGCGGCAGGGCCTCGGCGCCCGTGGCGGTGACGATCGTCTGCCCGACCCGGCCGAGGCGCTCGCTGAGGATCTTGCGCCGCGTCCGGTCGAGCTCGGACAGCGCGTCGTCCAGCAGCAGCAGGGGCGCCGGCTCGCCCCGTCCCGCGATCACCTCGGCTTCCGCGAGCAGGAGCGAGAGCACGGTCAGGCGCTGTTCGCCCTGCGAGCCGTAGAGCCGGAGATCGCGATCCCCGGAAAGCAGGACGTAGTCGTGGAGATGCGGTCCGAGTGACGTCGTGCCGCGCTCGATGTCGCGGTCGAGTCTCGCCTCTAGCTCCTCCACGGTCGCGGGCTCACCCTCGTACAGAAGCCTGGCGTCAGGCAACCCGAGCTCCACAGCGCATGCCTCGAAGGCGGGGGCGAGGGCATCGGACGCATCGCGCCGCGCTACCACGAGCGCCTCCCCGAGCTCGGCGAGCTGCGCGGTCCAAGGGGCAATGGCGTCGGGCGTCGAGCGGGCGGCAGCGACGCGACGCAGGGCGGCGCCACGCTGGCCGACGGCGGTCGCATAGTCAAGCGGCAACCGTGCGCGCGCCGGAAACAGCCGCGCCAGGACGCGGTCGAAGTAAGCGCGCCGCGTTGCCGGTCCAGCCTTGACCACCGCGAGCCGGTCGGGAGTGAAGGCCAGCACGCCAAAGCGAGAGCGGAGTGCGTCGCCGGAGGCCACGCGCGCGCCGTTGACCGTGAGTGTGCGGGGCTCGCCGCGTGCCAGCCGCACCGACGTCTCGAAACGCACAGTCTCCTGCACGCCGTCGAGCTTCACCAGTGCGACGTCGGCGTCCTTTCTCACGAGCTGGGCGTCGTGACGGGTACGCGGAGAGAACCCCTGCAGCGCGACGTGCACCGCTTCCAGGAGATTCGTCTTGCCTGCGCCGTTCGCGCCTGTCACGAGGACGAGGCCGGGCTCGAGGTCGAGGTCGAGCCGCGCGTACGACCGGAAGTCGCGAAGCGTGACGTGCCGGACGACCAGCGGCCGTCTACCCGGCGAGCCGGATCGGCATGATCAGGTAGGAGAAGGACGCCTCCGGGGCGAGGAGCAGGCCAGGCCGAAGCGGACTGATCAACCGCAGCTTCACGGTGTCCGCCGGCACCGACTCCAGGCCCTCGCGGAGGAACTCCGCGTTGAAGCCGATCTCGAGGGGCTCGCCCGTGTAGGGCGCCGGCAACGACTCGCGCGTCTCTCCCACATCCTGACTCTGGGCCTGCACGGTCAGCTCGCCTTCCGCAAACCGGAGCCGGAGGGGCGAATTCCTCTGCGCCATCACGCCGGCGCGGCGCACGACCTCCAGGAACTCCGCCCGTGGGAGATCCAGCTCCGCCTCGAAGGTGTCCGGGATCAGCTGCTTGTGGTTCGGGAACTGACCGTCGATGCGGCGTGTCGTCAGCCACACGTCGTTGACCCCGAACACGACGTGGTTGTCGTGCACGCCGATCTCCACCGTCTCCGCACCGGCCGCGAGTCGCGTCAGCTCCGTGAGCGCACGAGCCGGGATGATCGCCTCGAGCTCCGGCCCGGGCGTTTCGAGCGCCGTCTCCTTGACGGCCATCCGGTACGAGTCCGTCGCCGCCATCACCAGCGAGCTGCCTTCGAAGCGCACGAGGATGCCGGTGAGGACGGGTCGCGAGTCGTCCTTGGAGGCTGCGCGGGCAACACGGTCGATGGTGTCGAGCAGGGCCGGTGCCGCGATCGTGTGCATGGGAACGTCCACCGAAGGAAGACGCGGGAAGTCCTCTGCGGCGAAGACGTTCACGTTCGACGTGTACGGGCCGGAGGTGATGGTTGCGCGTCCGTCCTCCGGTCTGTAGCGGAACGTGACCTCGGGCCCCGGCAGGAGTCGCGACATGTCGACAAGCAGCTTCCCCGGAACCACCAGTGCTCCGTCGCCGTCGAGCTCGACTCCACTGACACCGGTACGCAGCGACAGCTCCATGTCGGTCGCGGCAAGCTGGAGCGAGCCCTCCTGGCCGCTGATCAACACCCCCGACAACACCTGTACCGCCCCACGCGCGGCGACGGCGCGAGCAACTGTGGCGATCCGGCTCTGCAGCTCGTCACGCGAGCAGCTGAAGGCGATGGCGCCTCCGACGTCCGTCCCCGTTTCGACCATTGTTCTTTCTAAACCTTTCGTAGTAGTACTAGGGAGTGTGGACACTGGGGATGACGGTCGCGATCCCAGTCCCTGTGCCCGCTCGAGGGTGTGAACAGTCCAGGCAGGTTGTCCCCAGGTCCCACATGGCCTTCGCGGAGATCGTCGCTCACGGCCGTGCTTTCACAGCTGCGGTCAAGTCTTGCACAAGGTTGTACACGGCACGATCCTGGCTGATCAACTGCTTGATCTTGCTGGTTGCGTGGATCACCGTCGTGTGGTCGCGACCCCCGAACTCCTTGCCGATCCGCGGGAGCGAGGCGGATGTCAGCTCACGGCACAGGTACATCGCCACCTGTCGCGGGTACGTGACCGCCTGATGGCGTTTCTGCCCGATGAGCTCCGCGTGGGGAATGTCGAACCGGCTGCAGACGACGTCCTGGATGCGCTCGATGGTGACCGGCTGCGCCTCTTCGCCCGGGAACAGCTTGCAGAGCACCTCCTCGGCGACGGCCACCGTCGGCGGCATCGCGGTGAGGTGCGTATAGGCGAGGACGCGCGTGAGCGCACCTTCGAGCTCCCGGATGTTGGAGGAGACACGGCTGGCGATGAACGTCAACACCTCTTCGTTGCCGATTGCGAGATCGTCGGTGGCCACCTTCTTGCGCAGGATCGCGATCCGCGTCTCGAGGTCGGGCGGCTGGATGTCCGTGATCAGGCCCCATTCGAACCGTGTGCGCAACCGATGTTCGAGGGTGCGAATCTCCTTCGGCGGGCGGTCCGAGCAGAGGACGATCTGACGGCCCGCCTGGTGGAGTGAGTTGAAGGTGTGGAAGAACTCCTCCTGGATCCGCTCCTTGCCCTCGAGAAACTGCACGTCGTCGACGAGCAGCACGTCGTAGTTCCGATAGCGCTGCTTGAACCCGTCGGTTCGCTTGTCGCGCAGGGAGTCGATGAAGTCGTTCATGAACGCCTCGGTCGTCACGTACCTCGTCGACAACTCCGAATGTGCACTTACGTAGGCGGCGATGGCCTGCAGAAGGTGTGTCTTGCCGAGCCCCGTGCCGCCGTAGATGAAGAGCGGGTTCCACGAAGAGGCCGGTGCCTCGGCCACCGCGAGCGCCGCGGCATGCGCGAAGCGGTTGTGCGACCCGATCACGAAGTTGTCGAAGGTGTACTTCGGGTTGGCAATCCCCGCCGGCTGGGACTCCGGCCGCAGCGGCTGCAGGCGACCGCCGAAGGCCGGCTCTGGCACGTCGTCATCGCGGGGCTCCACCGACGCAGGTTCGAACGCGGCCGCGTCCACGCGCAGGTCGACGTTCACATCGGGCCCGCAGACGCTCTCGACGGCGTCGGCGAGCTGCGCGCGGTAGGTGGAGAGGAAGAGCTCCCGCGTGAGGTCGTTGGCGACCCCGATCTCGAACGTCGCGCCGTCGAAGCTGCGAGGCGCGGCCTGATGCGAGAAGGTCGAGTAGGCGCCGACCCCGACGCTCTCCCGGAGGCGGCGCAGGAGATCCGACCAGAGAGCAGCAGCATGAGCATCGTCGGCGGGAGGACCGGCGTCGGGGGACAAAAGACTCCTTAGGGGTGTGGGGGTGAGCGAGCATATCAGCGTCCACGCCCGCCTCCCCGAGGACAGGCCTGCTCTGAAGACAGCGGCAAAACCATTATTTTGCAGGGAGTTTCAGGTTTCCCCACCTCTTTCCACAGGTGTGGACAAGCGGCGCGAATGTGTCCGGCGGGGCGACGCGGCAGCGTGTTGTGCAGCCCTTTTCCCACCCCTCGCGCTGTGTGCGCATGTGGAAAAGTCCGTACCGCGGATCGTCATCTATACTGCCCGCTCGTTCCGCGAAAAGCGGCTCCCGAATCACCTCGAGAGGCCCACCCTCTGTGAAACGCACCTACCAGCCAAATGTCCGCCGCCGCAAGCGCAAGCACGGTTTCCGTGCCCGCATGGCGACCAAGGCCGGCCGCGCGATCCTCCAGCGCCGCCGCGCCAAGGGTCGCGCCCGGCTCTCCGCCTGACCCGTCGCTGTATGTCACGGCGCCAGCGCCTGTCTCGCTCACGGGACTTCGACGCCGTCTATCGCAAGGGCCGCTCGGTGTCGACCCGGCAGCTCACTCTGCACTGGTTCCCGCGAGAGGACGACGCCGCGGGTGAGCCCCGCCTGGGGCTGGTGATCCGGAAAGCGGTGGGGGGTGCGGTCGACCGGAACCGGCTCAAGCGCCAGTTGCGCGAGACCTGGACGGAGGTGGCGGCTGACGCGCGACGCGGACACGATTACGTGCTGGTGGCACGGCCCGGACTGGCCGAGGCGGCCGATTCCCGGGGCCACGACTGGTTACGCGAGCAGGTCGAGGAGATCCTGGAGAAGATGTCCGCGTGACGCGGTGGCTGGGCATAGGTCTCGTCTGGCTGTGGCGGTGCACGTTCGGTCTCTTCACCCGCCCCGGAACCTGCAAGTTCCACCCCTCCTGCTCGCAGTACGCACTCGACGCGTTTCGTGAGTACGGCCTCACCCGCGGTGCCGTGCTCGCGGGCTGGCGCCTCCTCCGCTGTCACCCGTGGAGCCACGGCGGCGTCGACTACGCGCACGAGCAGCGGCTGTTCCGCCGCCGCGGGGTGCGCGCGTGACGGTCGCCAGCATCCTCACGCCGATCGAGGACGTCCTCACCTCGTTTCTCGAGTGGCTGCATTCGACGGTCGGGCTCTCGTGGGGCTGGTCGATCGTCGCGCTCGTCGTCGTCGTACGCGTCCTGATCCTGCCGCTGGCGGTGAGGCAGATCCACTCGATGCAGAACCTGCAGGCGCACGCACCGGAGATGAAGGAGATCCAGCAGCGCTGGAAGCACGACCGCCAGAAACAGAACGAAGAGCTGATGAAGTTCTACAAGGAGAACAAGATCAATCCGGCCGCGTCGTGCCTGCCGATCCTGCCGCAGATCCCGATCTTCATGTCGCTCTTCTTCGTGCTGCGCGACTTCGAGAAGGAGGTGTTCTCGAAGTACTCGGAGCCTCAGTCCAGCCTGGAGTGGCTGGGCCTGGTCGACATCACGGAGAAGACCGTCAAGGGGTGGGGGCCGCTGCTGATCGTGATCTACGCGGTGAGTCAGCTCACCTCGTCCTTCTACATGTCCACGTCGATGCAGTCGAAGGCGCAGCGCTGGATGATCATGGTGCTGCCGATCGTCTTCATCCCATTCGTCCTCAACTTCGCCTCCGGGCTGATGATCTACTGGATGACCACGAACCTGTGGACGACCGGACAGGGGGTGATCACGCGCCGTCTGGTGCCCAAGCCGGCTCCGGTCGAGGAGTCGAAACGTTCCTCGCGCACGCCGCCGAAGGAGGCGCCGGCGCCTGTCCCCAAAGCGAAATCGTCGACGTCGGGCACCCGTACGCCGAAGGCGCCGCCGGCCTCGGCGGACGGCGGCGGAGCCGGCGGCACGCGTGCTGCTGGACCTCCACGCCGCGTCCGGCGAAAGCGCGGCGGCGGCGGTGGCCGGCGGTGAGCGACGACTTCTCCGCGGAGGGCACCGGCGAGACGGTCGGCGAGGCCAAGTGGGCGGCGCTCCGCGCGCTCGAGGAGCGGCTCCCGGGTCTCGACAGGGACGCCGTGGAGCTCCAGGTGCTGTCGGAGGGCGAGCGCGGGTTGCTAGGCGTGGGGTTCGCACCGGCGAGGGTGCTGGCACGGGTCCCCGCCTCGGCGGTCCCGGCACCTGCCCCGGCTCCCGAGCCCTCCGGGGACTCGCCGGAGGCGCCAGACTCCGCCGTCGCGGCCGAGTTGTGCCGCCGCGTCGCGACCGCGGTCGGCGTATCGTCTCGCGTCGGGCTATACGAGGACGAGGACGGCGTGGTCGTCACCTTCGACGCCCCCGACCTGGGCCCCCTGATCGGCCGCCACGGCCAGACGCTGGACGCGATCCAGTATCTCGCGAACGCGCTCGCACACCACGCCGCGGGGGAGGCGAAGCGCCAGATCACGATCGACGCGGGCGGCTACCGCGAGCGCCGCACCGCCACCATCGAGGGACAGGCCCGCCGCGCCGCCGAGCAAGCCGCGGCGACCGGCCGCCGCGTGGCTCTCGAGCCGATGTCGGCGGTCGAGCGACGAATCGCTCACGAGTTCCTGAAGGACGACCCCGAGGTCGAGACGGCCAGCGAGGGCGACGAGCCCTACCGTGCGGTCGTAGTGGTTCCGCGCCGCGCCGACGTGTGACGGCGCTGCTCGAAAGGTGGCTGGCAGGAGTGGTCGCAGGCGACGGACTGACGGCGCTCCGCGATGTCGAGGCGGCCCGTCCGATGCTGCTCGACGACGCGCTTCGCGCACTGCCGCTCGTCGCCGACGAGGAAGGCCCGCTGGTGGATGTCGGCTCGGGCGGCGGCAGCCCCGGCATCCCCCTCGCGGCCTCGCTTGCCGATCGTGAGGTGACGCTGCTCGAGGCCGAGCGCCGAAAGTGCGCATTCCTCGAGCGCTGGTGCGCGGAGTTGCCGAACCTCCGTGTGGTGTGGGGCAGGGCCGAGGAGCAGGAGCTGGAGCAGTTCGGTGTCGCGGTTGCCAAGGCTCTTGCCCAGCCGCCGGTGGCGACGGAGTGGTGCCTCCCGCTCGTACGCGAGGGGGGCGCCGTCATCCTCTGGACCGGCCCGACCGCCGATCTCGCCCGGGTGGTCTCCGCGGCCTCCGCGGTCGGGGGCCGTGTCGAGAGCGAGCACGACGGTCTCGTCGTCCTGCGGAAGGTGGCGGCGACGCCGCCCGGCTTCCCGCGCCGCCCGGGTCTCGCGAAGAAGCGACCCCTGGCCTGACGGCGCGTGTCCCGGGTGGGCCGGTTGAGGGGCCGGCTTGTTCGACCGGTCTCACGGCTGTAACGATCCGTGACGGGGTCGGCCGGGCTGCGCAGCGGCGGCGTCCGCCTGGGCCGCGACAATGTGACCGTGGCCGGGCTCGTCTATGCGATCGCGAACCAGAAGGGCGGCGTGGGCAAGACCACGACCGCGGTCAACCTTGCCGCGTGCCTGGCCGAAGCCGGCGAGCAGACGCTGCTGATCGATCTCGACCCGCAGGCGAATGCGACGTCGGGGCTCGGGACGCGGGCCAACGGGGTGTCGACCCACGATCTGCTGGACGGCGTGCCGCTGCGGCAGCTGGTCAAGCCGACGGCGTTCGCCAACCTGGAGATCGTGCCCGCCAAGCCGGAGCTCGCGGCGTCTGCGGTGAACCTGGCTGCCCTGGAGGACGGAGAACGGTATCTGGCCGACGCACTCGGCGGTTCGACCGACCGCTACGCGTTCGTCTTCCTCGACTGTCCGCCGGCGTTCGGCCCGCTGACCGTGAACGCGCTCGCAGCTGCCGATCGGGTGATCGTGCCCGTACAGGCCGAGTACTACGCGCTCGAGGGGCTGTCGCAGTTGCTCGGCTCGATCAACCTCGTCAAGGCGCGCCTCAACCCGGAGCTGGCCGTCGCGGGAATCCTGCTGACCATGGTGGACGGCCGGACCCGTCTCGCCACGGAGGTCGAGCACGAGCTGCGCCGCCATTTCGGCGAGCTCGTCTTCACGACCACGGTGCCCCGCTCGGTGAGGCTGGCCGAGGCGCCCAGCCATGGCCTCCCCGCGATCGCCTACGACCGCCGCTCGAGCGGTGCACAGGCCTACTGGAAGGTGGCGATGGAGCTTGTCGACCGCGCATGAGACACCCCGCCGTGGCCTTGGCCGCGGCCTCGAGGTTCTGATCGGAGGCGCCGGCGAGTCCGAGCTCCTCCACCTGCCTGTCGAGTCGTTGCATGCCAACCCTCGACAGCCGCGCAAGCGCTTCGAGCCCGAGGCGACGTCGGGCCTCGCCGCCTCGATCAGGCACCAGGGGGTGCTCCAGCCCATCGTCGTGCGACCGCGTGAAGCGGGAGGCTACGAGATCGTCGCCGGCGAGCGGCGCTGGCGGGCGGCCCGTGAGGCCGGAATCCCGACCCTGCCCGCGGTGGTGCGCCGCGCGGACGAGCGCGACGCGCTCCTGCTCGGCCTGATCGAGAACGTGGCGCGCGAGAACCTGTCGGCCGTCGAAGAAGCCCGGGCCTATGCGGCCCTGATCGACGAGTTCGAGCTGTCGCTGGGCGACGTCGCGGATCGTGTCGGCCGCTCGAAGCCGGCGGTCTCCAACCGGCTGCGTCTGCTCGACCTGCCGGAGCAGGTGCTCTGGATGCTCGCTCGGGGGGAGTTGAGCGAGGGTCACGCCCGCGCCGTGCTCTCGGTGCCCGACGACGAGGGGAAGCTGCGCCTCGCCCGGCGCATCGCGCGCGAGGGCATGACGGTCCGTGCCGCCGAGCGTGCGGCGCAGGACGGCGGCGCCAAGCGCCGACCTCGCAAGGTAGGGACACGCGTCGATCCGGCGCTGGCGGAGCGCGCCCGCTCGGCGGGCGAGCGGCTGACGGGGCTCCCGGTACGTGTCGCCGCCGGCGTCCTGGAGATCCGCTTCGACGACGAGACCCGGCTCGCGGAGCTGGTGGAGTCGCTCGAGGCCGCCGTGTCCGCGCCCGCGTGACTCACCGCTCGCGCTGACCGATGCGCGACCCGGTGCGCCGTGGGTGGAGCGAGCCGCGGACGTTGCTCGCGGCCGCGCTGGTGCTCGCGATGTGCGCGTCGTTTCTCTGGCCGACCGCGGGGACGCCGCCAGGCTTTCATCGCGACGAGGCGTCGATCGCCCTCAACGCGCTGACGGTCGCGCGGGACGGCGTCGACCAGGACGGCAACCGCCTGCCGCTGTTCTTCCTCTCGTACGGCGGGTTTCTCAGCCCGGTCTGGCCGTACCTGACCGCGACGGTGTTCGCGGTCGTGGAGCCGTCGAACGGGGCCTTGCGCGGTCTTGGAGGCATCACCGTTCTGCTCGGGCTGCTCTGTGTGGCGTGGTTGGCGTGGCGCCGCACCGGCCGGGCGTGGGTGGGGCTCGTCACCGTGGCGCTCGGGGCCGCCACACCGTGGCTCTACGAGCTGGGCCGCACCGGGCTCGAGATGGCGGTCTACCCGCTGGCGGTGGCGCTCGTCCTGCTGGCGGCCGACTACGGCCTGAGACAGACCCGCAGTCCGCTCCTCCTGCGGGGGTGCGCCCTCGCGCTCACGCTCGCGCTCCTGACCTACTGCTACGCGGGAGGCCGCGGCCTCGCTCCGCTCGCGCTGGCCGCTTTCGCCGTGACCGGCCGCGGCCGGTGGCGCCTCGCCGGGCTCACGTCCGTGCTCTACGCGATCACGCTGATCCCGCTGGCCATGCGGTTCGGCGAGGTGAAGGCCCGCTACGACCAGACGTCGTTCGTCAAGGACGGGATGTCCGCTCCGGAGATCGCCGGCACGTTTCTCTGGAACTACCTGCAGGACATCGACATCCCGAAGCTGCTCGTCTCGGGTGACGACCGGGGCTACATCCACACCTGGGGCGCCGGCCAGTTGCTGCTGGGGGTGGTGCTGCTGGCTGCGGTCGGCGCCTGGGCCGCGCGCCGGGAGGCCGACGGGTTCTGGCGGTGGGTGCTCGCCGTTCTCGTGCTGGCGCCGGTTCCGGCCGCCCTCACCACCGACAGGTTGCACGCCGAGCGGCTGGTGCCCGTGGCGGTGCTCCTGCTCGCGCTGGCCGGTCGAGGCGTGCAGGAGCTTCCCGCGCTGTGGCGCAGCGGGCGTGTCCGCCGGGCGGCCCTGTCCGCTGCGGCCCTCGTGACCGTGTTCCAGGTCGGCTGGTTCGCGCAGAATCTCTCGCGGCACGGGCACGAGCGGACGCTGCTCTTCGACGCTGCGGTGGCCGAGCTGCTGACGGACGCCTTCGCCCGTCCCGGGCCGGTGTACGTGGATTTCGACGAGCGGTACGGCCAGACGCACGCGCGCTGGTATGCCGCCACCCACGACATCCCCGCCGACCAGGTCGTGATCCTCTCCGACGGCGGCGTCCCCGCCCCCGGCTCCACCATCTTCGGCCGCCTGCAAGAGTGCGACTTCCCCTGCCTCCGCATCGCCGAAGGCGACGGTTACTGGGTAGCGGTCGCGGAGTCACCTGGCTGACCGCTCGAGCGTAAAGCGTGGGCGGTCTCCGCGACGCCCCAGCCCACATCTGGGGGAGGGGTTCCCTGGGGGAACCTCCGGTTCCCCCGGCTTTAGGACTTCCGCGGCGGGGAGTCCGCGAGAGCGGATCCCCGCCTTGCGGAAAGCATGGGCGATCCTGGATTCGAACCAGGGACCTCCGCCTTATCAGAGCGGCGCTCTAACCGACTGAGCTAATCGCCCCTACGGGGACGTCCAGCATAGCGGGCGGGCTCGTGGGTCTGCGCTCGCTCTACACTGGGAGCAGGCATGCGCGAGATGACGGTGTACGGGGTGAGCTTCGACCTGATCGGGAAGCAGCCGATCGTGCTGCTGAAGACCACTGACGACGGCAAGTTCCTGCCGATCTGGATCGGACATGCGGAGGCGGCGGCGATCCTCCTTCACCTGCAGGGCCAGGAGCCGCAGCGGCCGATGACCCACGACCTCGCTTGTGCGCTCGTGGCCTCGCTCGGGGGGGAGATCACGAAGATCACCGTGACGGAGCTCAAGGACAACACCTTCTACGCCTCGATCACGGTGCAGCAGGGCGACCAGGAAATCGACGTGGATTCGCGTACGTCCGATGCGATCGCGATCGCGATCCGGGCGGACGCCAAGATCTATGCGGCCGACGCGGTCGTCGAGGAGTCGGCGGTCGAGTTCGAGGGCGAGGAGCCGACGCTGGAGGAAGGCATTGCCACCCCGCCGGCGCTCAGCGAGGTCGACATGAGCGAGTTCCGCAGCTTCCTGGACAGCGTCTCCGCCGACGAGTTCCGCGTCGAGGACGAGCCGTAGGGGCGGCACACCTGTGCCGGACCGCAGTCCGGCACCGCGCGACGAGAGCGGGTCGCTACGCCCGCAGGTCTCAGCTTGTGTTCCGCTGTGGTGCGAGCTCCGTGCGCATCAGGTCCAGCAGGACGTCGACGAGCCGGTCGAGACCCTCGGCTGACAGAGGGCCGGTGTTGGCGTCCGCCAGGGCTGCCCGTAACGCCGCCTCGCGGCCGGGGTCGAGGCGCTCCGTCCCCTGCGCCCGCTTGGTCTCCCACAGTGCTTCCACGAGCCGCAGCCGCTCGTTGACGGCGCTCACGATCGTGCGGTCGACGCTGTCGATCCGGGCCCGGAGCTCGTCGATCGCGCCGCTCACTCGAGCCCGACCGTGACGGCGCCGATGAGCGCGATGGCGTTGAAGAGCGCGTGCAGGATCATCGCAGGGTAGACGCTGCCCGAGCGCAGGCGGACGAGAGCGAGCACGACTCCGAAGAGCGTGAGCACCGGCAGGGCGACGAGCAGGCCGTGGGAGAGACCGAAGGCGAGCGCGCTCACGGCCACGGCGATCGCGGTTCCGTAGTAGACGCGCAGCGCGGAGAAGCCGAGCGCGCGGTACGTGAGCTCCTCGACGAGGGGCGCAATCCCGGCTACGACCACGAAGTTGGCGACGAACGGGGCAGCGCGAGACGAGTCCCACTCCTCGGGAACGAGGCCCTGCTCCTCGCCGGCCTTCAGCACCTGGTCGAGCAGGGCGCCGGCAATCCCGATGCCGACCAACCCGGAAACGACGAGACCGGCGGCCCCACCCCATGACCGGGGGCGGTTGAGGCCGAAACGTTGGAGAGCGATGCCTCTCATCAGAGCGAGGACGACGGCCACGATGATGGCGTACTGGACGACCGCACCGATGACCGTCGACCAGCGATAGAGCAGATCGTCGGTGCCCTCGCTCTCGGCAGCCCGCGCTCCGTACGAGAGCGTCGCCAGCACGGCCACGAGCACGAACCACCCGAGCAACCGCCCGCGCGGGATCTCCTCGGCCTCGCCGTTCACGCTACGAACCTCCACGAGGCCCATACCACCACACAGGCGAGAGCGAGTGTGGCGGAACCGCAGGCCGCCGCGACCGCCACGGGCCGCCGGACGTTCAGCATCCCCGCAGCAAGGAAGATCGGGAAGGCAGCGAGGCAGAGACGAGGAAACGAGTAGAGCCCGCCGAGCCGGTCGGACGGGAACGAGAGAGGAAGCGCGACGGCCGCCAGCGAGTAGATCCCGTACGCGGCGCCGAGGCGTCGCCAGACGACGACGAGGAGGGGCAGCACGACCGCGGCCGTCCCGATCTCGAGCGCCCAGCGCCACCCGCGGGGATCATCGGTCAGCGCCTGCCACAGACCGCCGAGCGGGCCGAACGCGGAGAGGTGCCGGTCCCACACGTCCTCGGCCTCGAGGAACGCGAAGGGCCGTCCGATCCACACGCCGAGGAGCAGCGGGTAGACGGCGAAGACGGGAACGGCAGAAAGAACCGAGAGCACCGCCCCACGCCGCTCGCGGTGACGCCACGCCAGCAGCAGCAGGGCGGGCAGGAGTGCCACGCCCTGGGCCCGTGCGAGCATGGCCAGACCCGCGGCCAGACCCGCCCACCCGAAGCGTCCACGCTCGGCGAGCAGAAACGAGCCGACGGCGAGCGCCAGGAAAAGCGACTCGCTGTAGACGGCGGTGAGAAAGAACGAGGTCGGGAAGACGGCGAGCGCGATGAGCGCACGGCGGGCCGCGCCCGGGCCCGCCAGCCGCGACGCGAGGCGATACAACAGCGTCGCCACGAAGGCGGTCGACGCCACCGACACGGCCACACCGGCAAGCACAAAGTGCCCGCCCAGCAGCCTGCCGACGACGGCGACCAGCGATGGGTAGAGCGGGAAGAAGGCGGGCGTGACGGAGGGCCACGAGTACCCCTCCTCCGCGATCCGCAGAAACCAGTTCGAGTCCCAGCGGGCCCAGACGTCGAGCCATCCGCCGAGGTCGTGCAGCCGCGCAGTATCCCATGGCCCACGGGCGGGGTTGAGCTCCACGACGGCCAGCGCGACGACCGCAGCGCCCCAGAGGGCGATACGGCTGAGCAGGAAGGCGCGGACCGCCGTCACAGAGCCCATCATCGCGGACACCCCACCCGGGTGAGAGGGACGCCGCGCCGACCGTCGAAGGCCGACGGGTGGCCGATACCATCGAGGCATGAGACGCCTGGTGTCAACGCTCCGCCTGGCGTTCCGGGGTAACGGTCGTCCGCGTCAGCGGCCGCTTCAGGGGTTTTCCCGAGCCGGGGGCCGCGGGAGCGGGTTCCGGCTTCGGGGGCAAGCAGGGCTCCGACTCTGGGGGCAAGCATGACCGCGCCTGCCCGCAGGCCTCCGAGGCGTCGGCTCGACAGTGCCGCCCTGCCCCCGCGCCGCCGCCGGCGTGTGCGACGACGTCGCAGCGGGCTCGTCGTCCTCGGGATCTCCCTCCTCCTCCTGGTGCTGGTCGCCGTGGGCGCGGGAACCGGGGTCTACGCCTTCGGTGCGTCGTGCGACGTCGAGTCGCTCGCGAGGACGAGGATCGGTGAGAACACGTTCGTGTACGCGGCCGACGGCACGCTCCTCGGGTCGATCCCGGCCGAGCGCAACAGGCAGGTGATCCCGCTCGAGCGGATGTCGGGCTGGATCCCGAAGGCGACGGTGGCGATCGAGGATCGCCGCTTCTACGACCACGACGGTCTCGACGCCGAAGGCATCGCCCGTGCGGTCGTCGCCGACATCAAGGCGGGTGCGATCGTCGAGGGAGGCTCCACCATCACCCAGCAGCTGGTGCGGAACCGGTACACGGCCGTCACGCGCGAGCAGACGGTTCGCCGGAAAGCGAAAGAGGCATGTCTCGCGCTCAAGCTCGAGCGGCGCTGGGACAAGGAGCGGATCCTGGCCGAGTACCTCAACTCCGTCTTCTACGGCAACCTCGCCTACGGCATCGAGGCGGCGTCGCAGACGTACTTCTCGAAGAACGCGCGAGAGCTGAATCTGCGGGAAGCGGCGCTGCTGGCCGGTCTGACGCAGGCACCGACGTCCTACGACCCGTTCGTGAACCCCGACCGCGCGATCGCGCGGCGGGATCAGGTGCTCGCCGCGATGCTCGACCAGGGCTCCATCACGCAGGGCGACTACACGTGGGCGCGCAGCCAGCGCAAGCTGCCGCTTCGCCCCGGCAAGCTCTACCAGGAGATCCGCGAGCCGTACTTCTTCAGCTATGTCCGCGAGCAACTCGTCAAGGCGTACGGGGCCGAGACCGTCCGCTCGGGCGGGCTCAGGGTGTACACGACCATCGTGCCGCGCTTCCAGGTGTATGCGCAGCAGGCGATCCGCGGCGTGTTGACCGACCCGCGCGATCCGGCCGCCGCGCTGATCTCGATCGATCCCCGAAACGGGGCGATCCGTGCCATGACCGCGGTTGTGCCCGGCCGCAAGAACAACCAGTTCAATCTGCTCTCGCAGGCACGGCGCCAGGCGGGCTCGACCTTCAAGACCTTCGTGCTGACTGCGGCGGTGGCGCAGGGGATCGACCCGGACAACACGTCCTACGTCTCGGCACCCTTCACCTACAGGCCGCAGAGCGAGGGCAACTGCGACGACGGTTCCTGGTGGTGCGTGAAGACCTACGACTCGAGCTACAACGGGTGGACCTCGATCCGGAGCGCGACCTTGCGCTCCGACAACGCAATCTACGCGCAGCTCACCCTCGACGTGACTCCGAAGCGGGTCGCAGACATGGCGAGGAAGCTCGGCGTGCGCTCCCCGCTGGACGTACGCGGCGACTACGTGCCTTCGATGGGCCTTGGCACGATCGCCGTCTCCCCGCTCGACATGGCGTCCGCGTACGCCACGATCGCCGCCGGAGGCACCTACATCGAGCCTCGCGCGATCCGGCGTGTCGTGCTCGCGGACGGCCGCGAGGACACCGAGCGCGAGTGGAATCGCATCAGGCGAAAGCGGGTGATCCCGGACGGGGTGGCGCTCGAGGTGACGAAGATCCTCGAGGAGAACGTGCGCTACGGAACCGGTACGCGTGCGCAGTTCGGTCGCGACGCGGCCGGCAAGACCGGCACCACCGACAAGCATGCTGACGCCTGGTTCGTCGGCTACACACCGGATCTCACGACGGCGGTGTGGATGGGCTACACCTCAGGTGAGATCCCCATGGAGAACGTCCACGGGATCTCCGTTTCGGGGGGCAGCTTCCCCACGGAGATCTGGCGTCGCTTCATGCAGCCGGCGCTCGCCGCGCGACCGGCGCTGTCCTTCCCCGACGAGCCCCGCGTGCCGGCCGTTTTCGTGCCGCACACACGGGGGCCGTGGGCACTCACCTACGATCCGAGCGCGGCGCCCACAGACGACGAGAAAGACAAGGACGAGGACAAGGAGAAGGGGAAGGACGGCAAGTCAGCGCCTCCGCCTCCACCTCCGCCGCCTCCGGCCCCGCGCGACGACCGGCGGTGAGCCTGCCCTCGCCGCGCGCGGGGAGGCCGGTGTCGCTCGCGCTCCCGACTGCCGCGCTCGCCGTGCTCACCCCTCTCGCGGCACTGGTCGCGGTGTCCTGGGGAAGCGGCGCAGAAGCTGTGGCGGGCGGTCGCAGCACCGAGACCGCGACCATTGTGCTTCTCCTGCTGGCCGTGTCGTTCGCGGCCTACATGTCGGCTCTCGCCGTGTTGCGCAAGGGCGCCCGGCTCGCCGCGGTCGTCGTCTGCGCGTGCGTGATCCAGCTGCTGCCGCTCGGTGCGCCGCTTCTACTCTCCACCGACGCCTGGAGCTACTGGGCGTATGGCTGGCAGGCGACACATGGGAACGACCCGTACCGCGACCCTCCGGCGACCCGGCCGGACAACCCCGCACTGCCGTGGATGGGAGAGGCGTGGCGCGAGACGAGCTCGGTGTACGGTCCCGTGTTCACCGCCCTCAGCGAGCCCGTCGCGCTGGCCGCGGGAACGTCGCCGGATCGAGCGGCATGGCTCTTCAAGACGCTCGCCGCGGCGGCGACGCTGGCGGCCGCGTTCTTCGCGGCACGCCGCTCCTCTCGCCCCGCGTTCGCCGCCGCCGTCGTCGGCTGGAACCCGCTCCTCGCGGTCCATGCGGCGGGCGGCGGACACAACGACGCGCTCGTCGGGGCGCTGCTCGCGGCCGCCCTCGCTGCAGCCGCCGCGGGACGTTCGAGACCGGCCGCGCTTCTGTGGCCGCCGGCCGTCCTCGTCAAGTGGATCGCGGCTCCCGTTCTGCTGCTCGCCGCCGCTGCCCGCTGGAGCAGGACGCGGCGGCCTGTGACGCGCGCTGACGTCGCCGCCGCCGGGATGGCGATCGCCGGGTCGTTCGCGCTCTACGGCACGGGGTGGCTGGAGAGCTTCGTACCGCTCGCCGCCAACGCGGCCCGCGAGACGAGCTACGCGTTCCCGGCGCGTCTCGAACAGCTCGGGCTGCCACGATGGGCGGCGATCGCGGCCGGCATCGGGCTGATTCTGGTGGCGCTCGCATGGCTCACGGTGCTGGCCGCGCGAGGGCGCCCCCGGTACGGGCTCAGCTGCTGCGCTCTGCTCGTGGGCACCCCGTATCTCGCAGTGTGGTATCTCGCCTGGGCCTTGCCCGTTGTTGCCGGAGACGACGACGGCTGGGCGCTCGCCGTTGCGCTCGCGCTCTCCGTGTACCTGCTGCCGCAGACGATCCCGACCTGATCCTCACCCGATCCTGCGGAAGAGCAGGATCGGGCCGTCCTCGAGCACGAGCTCGAACCGGTCGTCGGTGCGCAGGCGCGCGAGTGCCGCCCGGAAACGAGGGGGGTCGGCGACGGCGTCCCGGTAGCTCGGCCGCCAGGTGTCGAGCGCGACCCAGCGGGCATCCGCCAGCACGGGGAAGCTGAAGATGCGGCGGCGGTCGGAGAGGTGTGCCCCGAGACTGTTGCTTGCGGACACGGCGTCTCCGCCCGGAATGCGGGCGAGCACGCGTGCTGCCGCCTCACCACGAGCCGAGACGATGTGGTCGCGCGTCCCGAGCTCCGACCCACCGGGAAGACGGCTCCAGAGCGGCAGCGGCCCGAGCAGGTACCCCGCGACGAGCGTCGCGGTCGCCACTGCCAGCGCCACGCGCGGCGCGAGGCGCCGCAGGCGGCACAGCCGCGCGGTGCCGGCAATCGCAGCGACGAAGGCGATCGGGACGAGGACGGCCGTGTAGTGGAAGTGCACCGAGGTCTGTGTTCGCGTGTCGGAGAGGAGATTGAGCGCGAGCTCGGGCAGGGCGGCGGCGAGAAGTCCCGGGGCGAGCAGCATCAGGCCGAGCAGCGGACCCGCGAGACGGAGCAGGTAGCCGAGATCACGTCCCGAGAACGCCTGCGCGAAGACCTCCCCCGGGTCGGTGACCAGCGTGCGAACGAGCCCGGAGGGCGAGCCGCCGACAGCGGCGTAGCGCCCTGCGAACGGCGACCCGCTACCCGGTGCGAAGTACGGAACGACGATGAACATGGCGACGGCGGCAACCGCGAGGGCGCCACCGGCGATCGCCAGCGCCGCGCGCCGCCGACGGGTGAACGCGTACCAGAGCGCGATCCCGCCCACGGCGATGCCGACCTGTTCCTTGGTCAGGCAGGCAAGACCGCCCAGGAGAGCGAAGGGAAGCAGCCGGTCGTCGAGCAGGTAGCGCAGGGCGAACAGCAGAAGCGGTGCCGCAAACGCAACGGGGTGGAAGTCGTCGGTGACCAGCCACTGCGTCGGGGGGTACAGGAGGTAGGCGACGGCGAAGCCGGCGGCAGCCCACTCGCTCCCGAGCAGCCTCGAGGCGATCTGGAAGACGGGGATGGCGCCGGCCGCCACGGCAACCGCCTGCACGACCAGGAGCAGCGAGGGGTCAGGCCACACGAGCCAGAGCGGTGCCAGGATTCCCACCAGCGGGTCGAAGTGCGCGCCGAGCCGCGACATCTGCTCGCCGCGGAGGTTGGTGACCTCGAGCGGCTGGCCGTGCGCCGTCGACCACACGGCCTGCGTGAGGTTGCCGAGGTCGAACCGGCCGCTCGAAAACGCACGGTGCTGCAGGACGGCGAGCAAAGACATTCCACCGGCGAAGGCCGCCGTGGCCACTCCGACGGCGATGCGAGGTGCGCCGACCCTCACGTTACGGACTCGAGGATGTCTCGCCAGCGCAGCCCGAGCACGCCTTCACTCGACTCGGCTTCGTACCGGGCGCGACCCGCAGCACCCAGGCGTTGCGCCAGTGAGGTGTCCGTGGCGAGCCGGGTGATCGCCGCAGCCAGGCCCTCGGCGTCACCCGGCGGTACGAGGAGCGCATGCTCCCCGTCACGCAGGAGCTCGCGGGCTGCGGGGGTGTCGGCGGTGACCAGCGGGCATGCGCAGGCGAGCGCCTGGAAAGCCTTGTTCGGGATCACGCGCGCCGTCTTCTCTCCGACACCGAAGATGCCGAGCGCGCAGCCCGCCGTCTGGTAGAGGCCCGGCAGCTCCACGTACTCCACCCACGGCGTCCAGTGCACGTTCGGCGGCCGAGCATCGAGAACCCTGTCGAGCTGGCCGCTGCCGACGATGCGCACCGGGATGTGCGGGATGAGCCTCGCCGCTTCGAGGATCGTCTCCAGCCCGTGCAGGGGGATCAGCTTCCCGACGAAGAGCGCGTGGAAGTCGGACGGCGGCTGCCAGCCGGGTCTGAAGAGCCGATCCTCGGCGCCGACGAAGCAGACGGCGAGCCGGTCGGAAGCGAGCCCGAAGCGCTCGGAGAAGAAGTCAGCGTGCGCGCGCGTGTCGGCGACCACCTTCGTGGCGGCACGAAACGCGCGCCTGTCGATGGCCGCGACGACGCGGGACGCCACGGAGCCTTCGCCGAACCGACCACGGTCGGTGACCAGCGTGTCATGGAGCGAGACGAGCGGATTGAACACGACGGGGCGGCCGCCGGCAAAGCGCCGGGCGGCGGGCATGTCGAAGTGGCCCGGATAGCCGACGAGCACGACGTCAGCCTGCTCGGCGTGACCGGCCCCGAGGCGCCGTTCGATGCGCGCGAGCCGCGCCAGCTGCCCGAGCCCGAGCGACCAGTTGTGGCGCCGGCCCCACATCGGCTGATGACGCTCGACGACCTCGACCCCTGCTCCGCGCAGCGCCGAGATGACCTGTGCGTTCCGCGGATAGTCCCGGTCGTACGTCCCGAAGTAGACGGCTCTCAGCGCAGGACCTCGTCGACGAGCGGCGCGCTCCGCTCACCTCCGGTCTGCCGCTCCTCGTGCTGCACGGTCAGGAGCTCGGAGAGCAGCCCTAGCGAGAGGAGCTGGATACCGACGACGACGAGCAGCACGCCGAGGGTCAGGAGCGGGCGATGGCCGATGGCACCACCGCCGATCTTGACGACGGTCAGGTAGCCGAGGATCACCCCGCCGCATGCGCCGACGAGCAGCCCGAGCCCGCCGAAGAGATGGAGCGGGCGGTAGCGGTAGCGGCCCATGAACGTGACCGTGAGCAGGTCGAGGAACCCGCGCAGGTACCGCTCCAGGCCGTAGCGCGACCGGCCATGGCCACGCGGGCGGTGGTTGACGGGTAGCTCCGCAACACGGTACCCGCGGTAGTGCGCAAGCACAGGGATGTAGCGATGGAGCTCCCCGTAGAGGCGAAGCCCGTCGACGACCTCGGCCCGGTACGCCTTGAGGCCACAGTTCATGTCGTGCAGCCGGATGCCCGAGATGAGGCCGGTCACGCGGTTGAAGACACGGGACGGAATCCGTCGCCGCAGCGGATCGCGGCGCTCAGTCTTCCAGCCACAGACGAGATCGAAGCCCTCGCTGAGCTTGGCGAGCAGCCGGGGGATCTCCGCGGGGTCGTCCTGGAGATCGCCGTCGATCGTGACCACCACGTCCCCCTCCGCCAGCCGGAAGCCGGCGTCGAGAGCGGCAGCCTTCCCGAAGTTGCGCCGCAATCGCACCACCTTGACGGCGTCGTAGGCGGCGTGCGCCCGGGTCAGGGCGGCGAAGGTGGCGTCGGTGGAGCCGTCGTCGACGAAGATGACCTCGTACCGCTCGCCTGTTCCGTCGAGGGCGACCGTCAGCTCGGCCAGCAACGGCTCCACGGCGAGCTCCTCGTTGCACACGGGAACGACCACGGAGATCATGGGCCGAGCGTACCCCGGCTGGAGCCACCGCGGCTACGGTGTTCTCATGGCGCACCCGTTGACCGTCGACGAAGCATCGGCACGGACGTTGAGCGCGGTCAGGCCGCTACCCGCCGAGGACGTGCCACTCCCGAGCGCAGGAGGACGGTATGCGGCAACGGACATCGTTGCGGTGTCACCCCTGCCGCGATTCCCGAGCTCGGCGATGGACGGATTTGCCGTACGCGTACACGATCTGCCCGGAGTGCTGAGGGTGATCGAGCGGTCTGCCGCCGGTTCGCCTCCGTCTCGGAGCGTCGACGCCGGGGAGGCGATCGGCGTGACCACGGGTGGTGTCGTGCCCGAGGGGGCGGACGCGGTGGTCCCCTTCGAGCTCACAACCGATGCGGGTGAGACCGTCGAGATCACGGAAGCCGTTGCCGTGGGAGCGAACGTTCGCCCGACCGGGGGCGATGTCGCGTCCGGGGCCGTGGTTGTCGCCTCCGGCCGGCAGCTGGGAGCCGCTCAGCTTGCGGCGCTTGCTTCCACCGGCGTCGCCACCGTCTCCTGCGGCCGGCGGCCGGTGGTGTGCATCGTGACGACGGGATCCGAGCTGCGCCCGCCGGGTACGCCCCTTGGCCCCGGCCAGATCTACGAGTCGAACGGTCTCATGCTCGAGCGTGTCCTCAGCGGCGCCGGCGCCACGGTGCGGCGGATCGACCGGGTCGGGGACGACCCCGAAGAGCACCGGGAGGCGTTGCAGCAGGCTCTGGAGGCCGACATGGTCGTGACCTCCGGGGGCGTCTCGGTCGGCCCGCTCGACCTCGTCCGCGCGACCCTCGCCGAGCTGGGCGTCGAGGAGAGGTTCTGGGGGGTGGCGATGCGACCCGGGAAGCCCCTCGCCTTCGGGCAGCGCGGCCGGACGCTCGTGTTCGGGCTCCCGGGGAACCCGGTTTCGGCGCTCGTCGGCGCGCACCTCTTCGTGACACCTGCGGTGCGGGCGCTACAGGGAGCTTCAGCGCCTGGCCCCGCCTTCTTCTCCGTGGCGGCGGGAGACGGCTTCGTCCGGCACCCGGCACGGGAGGACTTCCCACGCGCCACCGTCGAGGCGGTCGCCGGAGGGCTCCCGGTTGCGTTGCCTGCACACGGACAGGAGTCCCACATGATCGCCTCGACCGCTTCAGCGGACGCGATCGTCAGGATCGCGACCGGAGAGGGCCCTGTACCCGCCGGGTCTGTGCTCCCGGCGCTTCGCCTCGACTGATGCGGCGTTCCCGCTCGGCCGCCGTGACCGCGACGACCTGCGTCGCCGCGGCGAGCCAGAGCACGAAGGCTGCGGTTTGCAGAAGCGGCACCGTCCGCGTGGTGAGCATGGCGATGCCGAAGAGCGGCGCGTCGAGCCCGGCGCCCGCGATGCGTCCCAGCCCGACGATCGCGAACGCCAGCCCCGCAAACCCGAAGCCGACGAGCACATCGGCGATCCACTGCGGCCGGTCGCGCAACTGCGGTAGCCAGAACCAGGCGTAGAGCGACGGCAACACGAACACGAGGGCATACGGGTTGGCGATCGCGGTCAGGACGGCGCATGCCGCCAGGCCGGCAAAGGCGACGGTGTAGTCGGCCAGTGCGCTCGCGTCGTCGGGCGTCGCGCGGACGCGGCCACGGGTGAGGAGGGCGGTGACGAGCACCGCGACGAGCGGAAAGGCGAGAAAGGTCGCCCAGTGGAGATCGGCGAGCGGGCCGGCAGCCGACAGCAGCGGCTCGCCGTTCCCTGGAAGCACGGCGGCGAATGCGGCGACGAAGGCCGCCACGACAGCGGCGACCCAGCCGGCCAGCCGGCGGGTGAAAGCGGCGCGGCCGCGTTGCAGGTCGATGCCGAGCCGGCGGCACCTCGAGACGAGATCGATGGTGCCGAGCACGAACGGCACGGCACCGGCGACGAGGAGGAGAGCGAGGGCCCAGCCACGGATCGCGCGGTCGTCGAGATGCAGAAAGGCAGCCGTCGGCGTGCGCAGCGAGATCGCGGAGTCGAAGGACTGGAGAAGGGTCTCGGAGGCCCGTCCGAGGGCTGGAAGGCGTCGCAGGTCGGGTCGCGCGTTGGCCGGCGCAACACTGTCGGCGAACGACCCGAGCCTGATCGCCGGCACACCCTCGGCGAGTGCGGCTGCCTGCGCGCCCTCCCCGTAGGGAAGGGCGAGCGAGACGAGCTGATCGGCGAGGCCGAGCCGAAGAGGGCTGCGGCCTGTCTCCTCGGAGATGCGTTCGCGGGCCGTGCGGACGATGAAGGGCGCGGTGCTTCGCCGGGCCGCGCTCGTCGAGTCGAGCCGCACGGGCACGGCCGCGCCGAGCCCGTCGAGCGCGAGGACGAGTGCGACGTCGTCCCGGAGCGGGGTCGTGCGCAGAAAGTGGCGGAGGCCTCGCGATCCGTACGTACCCGCGTCGGCGAAGAGAAACACGAGCGTGTGCAGCGGCACGGGCCGCGCCGCTGTCGTACCCGAGCGGGCGTAGGCGCGCGACAGCTCGAGCAACGCGGCGGCGGCCGCCGCGTCGTCTCGTGACCCCGGTCGACCACCGTTGTCATGATTGGCGACAAGGACGATCGTCTCGGGAGACGTGCCCCGCACAACCACGACGAGATTTCGGAGCTCGACTTTCCCGAGACCCGGGAGGTCTTCGCGCCACACGACCTCTCGTGCTCCCAGCCGGTCGAGATCGAGCCGTTCACGCAGTGAGGCCACGGCTTCCCGCGCGGTCGAGGTGCCCGGAACGCGGGTCGGGAACTCGCGGGCAAGCCCGGCCGCGGTGGCGGTTGCGGCCTCCGCGTCGAACGCGGGTGCCAGCTGCGGACGGGGAAGCGCGCCGGTTCGCGCGACGGTCAGCAGCAAGATCACGAAGGCAACCCCGACCAGGATCACGCCGTTGCGGACGAGGCGGACGTCGAGCGGGCGCACGACGGAGCCTCGCCGCGGCCGTGCGCCCTCGGTCCGTGGCCGGACGGGCTCCATTGCTGAGGGAAACTCTAGTGCGGCGTCTCACCACGATGAGCGGGAAATGATCGTGGTGAGCCGCCGCACCGCGTTTGTTGCACTGGCCTGGCTGCCGGCGGAGCCAGCCTGTGATCCCAAAAGCCGCGCTTCGCGCGCCTGCCGCGCGACAGCCGCTTCGAGCCACCTCGTGAAGGGCGCACAGGACGCGCCGGTCGGCGGCCTTCCGTCACAATCGACCGGATGGGCATCACGAGCCACACGCCGACGGTGCTCTTGGTCGACGACGAGAGCTCGATCCAGGAGCTCCTCACGTTCCCTCTCGAGCGTGACGGGTACCGCGTCCTGCAGGCAACTGACGGCGAGCAGGCCCTCGCGCTCTTCCAGGCGCACGAGGTCGACGTCGTCGTGCTGGACCTGATGCTGCCGCGCGTCGACGGGCTGGAGGTATGCCGCCGGCTGCGGGCGACGAGCACGGTTCCGATCATCATGCTCACCGCGCGCGACGACGAGCTGGACAAGGTGCTCGGGCTGGAGCTCGGCGCCGACGACTACATCACGAAGCCCTTCTCGATCCGGGAGTTCCGGTCGCGCATCCGGGCGCTGCTGCGGCGCGCGGCGACACCTCACCTCGCCATCCGTCGTGAGGAGACGATCTCCGTCGGCCCCCTCGTGCTCGACCTCGCGCGGCGACTCGTCGACGTGCGGGGCGAGCCCGTCGAGCTCACCTTCGTGGAGTTCGAGCTGCTGACCTTGCTGGCCGGAAGCCCCGGCGTCGTCTTCACGCGGCGTCAGCTCCTCGAGCGAATCCGTGGCAGCGCCGACTATCGCGAACCGCGCACGATCGACGTCCACGTGCGTCACCTGCGCGAGAAGCTCGAGGAAGACCCCGCCGCGCCGAGGCTGATCCTCACCGTGCGCGGCGTCGGCTACCGCCTCCGCGAGGACTGAGGCGCCCACGTGGCGGCCTCCGTCACCGCCCGGTCGAGCCGCGGGAGCGCATTCCGGCTCTCGGATCCGGCATGAGCATTCCCGGCGGAATCCGCGGCAAGTTCGCGCTGTCGCTGGTCGTGATTGTCGGTGGCGCGCTTGCCTCTGCGTATCTGCTGGTGGTGCCGTCGCTCGAGCAGCGGCTCGTGGACGGGCGGCTCGAGCGCCTGCGAGACGACGTGGCGCTCGCAGCCGCCAACGTGGAGAGGGGGATCGGAGAAGGGACGCTGGACGACGTCGCCGCGTCGTTTGCGGAGACGTTCGGCGAGCGGCTGTCGGTGTTCGGCGTGCTGGGCCCGCCGGTCGTGCTGACACCGCTCACGCAGGGGGCGAATGCCCTGACCGGTGACGAGATCGCGCTCCGCGCGGTCACGACCGGGCGAATCGCGCAGGGAGTGGTCACGCGGCAGGGAGTCCGCCTGGCCGAGGCGGCGGTGCTGCTCGAGGGGATCGACGTCGTGGTGCTGGTGTCGGCGCCGCTGGCGGACAGCCAGGCGACGATCGCCCTCGTGGAGCGGCGACTGCTGATTGCCGGGGTGGCGGCCGGGCTGATCGCACTGGGCGTGGGGAGCATCCTCGCCGGATTCCACGCCGTCCGCATTCGCCGACTGGAGCGCGCCGCGAACCGCATCGAGGGCGGGGACTTCGACGAGCCGGTGCTCGACCACGGGCGCGACGAGGTGGGTCAGCTGGCGGCGGCGTTCGACCGCATGCGCGTGCACCTCGCGCGTCTGGACGTCGCCCGTCGCGAGTTCGTCGCCAACGCCTCGCACGAGTTGCGGACGCCGCTGTTCGCGCTCGGTGGCTTCCTCGAGCTGCTGGCCGACGAGGATTTGGACGAGGAGACTCGAGCACGCTTCCTGTCGACGACGCGCGAGCAGGTGGCCCGGCTGCAGCGCCTGGCCGGTGACCTGCTGGATCTCTCGAGGATGGACATGGGGCGGCTGCGGGTGGTCGTGGAGGAGGTCGACCTGAACGAGGTGACCCGTGTGATCGTCGAGGAGCTGAGCCCGCTGGCCGCCGCGGGCGGCAGGACGATCGGCGTGGAGCCGTCCTCGGAGACACACGCCGACGCGGACGAGGAGCGCGTGCTGCAGGTGATCCGGGCGCTCGCCGGGAACGCCCTCGTGCATACGCACGCCGGGGCGACGGTGAGCGTGCGGACGGTACGGGAGGGGAGCCGGGTGGGCATCGCCGTCGAGGACGACGGTCCAGGCGTATCCCGGGAGCACGTCGAGCACGTCTTCGAGCGCTTCTATCGCGCCGAGGGTGGCACCGCCTCGGGCTCCGGGCTCGGACTGGCCATCGCGAAGGAGCTTGCGGAGCGCATGCGCGGCGAGGTGCGGCTGACGACCGAACCGGGTCGCACCGTGTTCACGCTGCTCCTCCCGGCAGCCGCCGCGAGCATTGGGACGCCCGCTCGGCAGTAGCCGGCGATCTCGTGCCTCTGGAAGGCCCCGAGCGTCATGAGCGTCGTTTCCAGAGACCCTTGGCCGGTCTGGCGAGCGACGGTCCAGGAGCCACCGCGACGCGCAGTGCGCGCAGAGCCCGCCCGTTTTCACGTGAAAGTGCTGTGGCCGCCGCACCGTGGGCGGCGTGGGCTCGACTACAGTGATCTGGATGGGTGCAGTGCGCAGCGTTTCCGCTCTCCTGCTGGCGGCTGCAGTCGGTGCAGGGGTCGCGATCGGTGTCAACCGTCTCGACGACGGCGGTGACCGAGACTCCACGACAGTCGTGCTCCCGGTGTCCGAGACGTCGGGCGGAGGGCCATCCACGGCGCCGCCGTTGCTCGGTAACGGCTTCGATCCGGCTGCCATCTACACCGCACGTTCTCCCGGGGTCGTCACCATCTATGCGAGCGTTGCGGGCTCGGCAGCGCAGGGGGCGGGGTTCGTGGTCGACGCCAAGGGCACGATCCTCACCAACGCGCACGTGATCACGAACGTGGCCACCTCGTCGGAGGTCGTGGGCGCCGACCGGGTGTACGTGGAGTACGCCGACGGCGACCGTGCGCCGGCGCGCGTCGTCGGCTGGGATCTCTTCAGCGACGTCGGCGTGATCGATGTCGATCCCGCCGATCACGCCGTGTCGCCGGTCCCGCTCGGACGCTCCGCCGCAGTGCGCGTCGGCCAGCCTGTGGCGGCGATCGGCAGCCCCTTCGGGAATCAGAACTCCCTCGCCGTCGGGGTCGTCTCGGCGACCGGGCGATCGATCGCCTCCCTCACGTCCGGCTACGACGTCGCCGACGCGATCCAGATCGACGCACCGATCAACCGGGGCAACTCGGGCGGCCCGCTGTTCGACGCGGCGGGCCGGGTGATCGGCATCAACGCCCAGATCAACACCAACTCGGGTGTCGCCGAGGGCGTCGGCTTCGCGATTCCGATCGACACGGTCAAGCGCGCGCTGGCGCAGATCGCCGCCACCGGCCGCGCGGCGTATGCCTACATCGGGATCACCACCCAGGATCTCCTGCCCGGCCTCGCGCGGGAGCTCGAGCTCCCGGTCAGCGACGGAGCGCTCGTCGCGCGCGTGGAGACGGGGACACCTGCGGAGACGGCCGGGCTCCAGGGCGGAACCGGCCTGCGCACGTACAACGGGCTCGAGATCTCGACAGGCGGCGACATCGTCCTCGCCATCGCCGGCAACCGCGTGCGGAGCGCCGAGGACGTCTCGCGTATCGTCGTCGGCAAGCTGTCGCCCGGGCAGAAAGTGCCGTTCCTCGTGCTCAGGGACGGCAAACGGATCACCGTGTCCGTCACGCTCGGCGAGAGACCGGCCAGACCAGCGGGGTAGCCGGGATGGGGGTGGTCACCGAAACGTACGAGACCACGATCGTCTCGGTGGATCCCGCCACGCTCGAGCGTGTGGGCTCGGTCCCCGTGTCGGCTCCCAACAATCTCGACCAGGCCGTCGAGACGGCACGCGACGCGGCCCGGGTCTGGGCCCGGCAGCCGCTCACCGCCCGCTCGCGCCTGCTCCGGTCGATCGGGGTAGCCCTGCTCGAGGCGAGCGACGAGGTGTCGACCGCCATCGTCGCCGAGTCGGGCAAGCCGCGGCTCGAGGCGTTGACCGCCGATGTCTTCGTGGCGCTCGACGTGAGTCGCTGGCTTGCCCGGAACGCTGCACGCCTGCTCGCTGACGAGCGGCTGCCGATGCGCCAGCCGTACCTCGCGCACAAGCGGGCGCGCCTGCGCTATGAGCCGTGCGGCGTGGTGGGGATCGTGTCGCCGTGGAATTTTCCGCTCGGTGTCCCGTTCACCCAGGCGCTGACGGCGATCGCAGCCGGGAACGCCGTCGTTCTCAAGCCATCCGAGCTGACCCCGCTCACGGGCGCGTGGATCGAGGAGCTCCTGCGGCGTGCGGGCGCACCCGAAGGGCTCGTGAGCGTCGTCCAGGGCACGGGCGGGATCGTCGGGGCTCGCCTCGTCTCCCATCCCGGGGTCGACCATCTTCTGTTCACCGGCTCGACAACAACGGGTAGGGCCGTCGCCGCGGCTGCTGCCGAACGCCTGCTCCCCGCAGTGCTGGAGCTCGGCGGCAAGGACCCGATGCTCGTCCTCGACGATGCCGATCTCGGCCGCGCGGTCGAGGGCGCCCTCTGGGGAGCGTTCACGAACTGCGGTCAGGTCTGTTCCGGGATCGAGCGGATCTACGTCGCCGCGAGCTGTCACGACGCCTTCGTCGAGAGGCTCGTAACCCGCACCCGCCAGCTGCGGATCGGGCACGGTATGAAGGACGGGGTCGACCTCGGGCCGCTCATCTCCGAGGCCCGGCGCACCGAGGTGGAGGCGCTCGTGGCCGACGCGGTACAGGCCGGTGCGACGATAGCCACGGGCGGCGCACGCCCCGAGACCGGACTGCCCGGGTGGTTCCACGAACCGACAATCCTGCTCGGCGAGCCCGAGCGGGCCAGGCTGCGCGATGAAGAGATCTTCGGGCCGGTGGTCACCGTTGTCAGTGTAGAAGACGAGGAAGACGGAATCGCTCGCGCCAATGCCTCTCCGTTCGGGCTCGGCGCCAGCGTCTGGTCGCGGGACGCACGGCGGGCGCACAGAGTGGCCTCGGCGATCGAGGCGGGCTCGGTGTGGACGAACGACCACGCCTACTCCTACGGTGCCTGCCAGGCGCCCTGGGGTGGCACCAAGGCCTCGGGGCACGGGCGCACGCACTCGAAGCACGGCCTGTACGCCATGTCACAGGTGAAGTTCCTGGACAGCGACAGCGGCCGGCTGCGGCCGCCTTGGTGGTACCCGTACGGCGCGCGCGCGACGGACGGCTTCCGCGGTGCGCTGACGACGCTCTACAGTCAGGGCATGGCAGCCCGCGCACGATCCGCCGCCCGTCACCGCCGCGAACTCGTCGCTCTCGGCAGGAGGATGTTCAAGCCGTGAGCGACCTCTCGCACGTCGACGAAGAGACGGGGGCCGTGACCATGGTCGATGTCGGGGCGAAGGCTCTGAGCAGGCGTGAGGCGACGGCTCGAACGGTGCTCGAGATGGCCGCGGCGACGGCGAAGCGGTTGTCGTCGCTTCCCAAGGGCGACGCTCTGCAGACCGCCCAGCTGGCCGGGATCATGGCCGCGAAGCGCACCAGCGAGCTCATCCCTCTCTGCCATCAGCTACCGCTCTCGTCGGTCGAGGTCTCGCTCAGGGTCGAGGAGGCGCGCGTGGTGATCACCGCCACGGCCCGAACGACGGCGCAGACGGGCGTGGAGATGGAGGCTCTCGTGGCCGCGACAATCGCTGCTCTCACCGTCTACGACATGGCGAAGGCGATCGACAAGGAGATGCGCCTCTCGGAGGCTGTGCTGGTCGAGAAGACCAAGGCCCCCCTATGAACTCGAATCAAGATGAAGACCGGGCCGCCGGAACGCTCTGGTCACGCACGCTGCGTCGTCCTCGGTCGCGCCGATACGTAAGCAAGGGGTTGGTGCCCGGCGTAAGCCGGGCACCCACACAGTTCCTACGCGCCCAGCGTCCAGGCCTCGCACGCACCCACCATGCCCC
>JBJXGY010000143.1:0-49719 GCA_046160185.1 Gaiella sp.
TCGACGCCCAACTCGCCCTCCCCGACGACATGCTTCACTACTTCGACCGCACCAGCATGGCCCACTCCCTCGAAGTCCGCGTCCCCTTCCTCGACCACCACCTCGTCGAATGGGCCGCCACCATCCCCAGCAACCTCAAGATCCACCGCACAACCGCCAAACACATCCTCAAACACGCCGCCCGCGGCCACGTCCCCGACTACACCATCGACAAACGCAAGATCGGCTTCTTTCGGCAGGCGTCGAGCGACTGGATCACCTCACAGCTCCCGCTCGCGATCGACCGCTATCTCGGCGACGACCAGGCACGGGTCGCCGCCTTCCTGAACACCGGCGTCGTCCGAACGATCGCCAGGGAGCAGACCTCGAGGCACACGCAGCTGCTTCTCGGAATCCTGATGCTCGAGATCTGGCTTCGCCAGCTCGAGTCAGGCGTCACCCCAGCCGCGGACAGGTGAGGCGAATGGATTCTTTGACGTACGCGGTGATCACACCGGTGCGGAACGAGCTCGAAAACCTCCCGCGACTGGCCGATTCGCTGTTGCACCAGTCGGTACGGCCGGTCAGATGGCTTCTCGTCGACACCGGTTCCGACGACGGCACGATCGAGCTCAGTGAGCAGCTCGCGGCAACCCATCCGTTCGTGGGCGTTCTCTCCAGCCCGACGCCGACGTTACAGCGCGGGGGACCGATCGTACGGGCATTCCACGTCGGGCTGAAAGAGCTCACGACCGACGAGGCGGCCGTGGTCGTCAAGGTGGATGCGGACTGCTCATTCCCGGCCGACTACTTCGAACGGCTCCTTGCCTTCTTCGCCAGGGAGCCGCGGCTCGGGATGGCGAGCGGCAGCGCCTGGGAGATGCGTGACGGAGCGTGGAGGCAGCTGTACGGGACCCGGACGAGCGTCTGGGGCGCCGCTCGCGCGTACCGCCGGGCGTGTCTGGACGAGATCACCCCTCTCGAGGAGCGCATGGGATGGGACGGCGTGGACGAGCTCAAGGCGAACGTCCACGGCTGGGAGACGACAACCATCCTCGACCTCCCCTTCTACCACCACCGACTCGAGGGTGGCCGCGACCGGAGCAGGGCTGCCGCGTGGTCGGCACAGGGCGACGTTGCGTACTTCATGGGGTACCGGATCACCTATCTCGTCGCGCGGGCTCTCTACCGAACACTCCGCGAGCCGGCAGCAGCCGCGATGATCTCCGGCTACATCAGATCGGCTTGGCGCCGGGAGCCGAGACTCGCCGACCGCGACGCTCGCGCCTATCTTCGCGAGCGACAGCGCTGGCGGGAACTGCGGCGGCGTGGGATCGAGGCCCTCGGTCGAGGATCGGGTGCTCGCCGATGACGAGCGCCGAACCAAGGCCGAGCAGGAAGAACAGCAGCAGCGTCACCTGAATGAACGAGAACGAGTCGAAGAAGAACATGCCGACGGCGTAGGCTGCAACGGACGAGCTCAGTGCCATGAGGAGCCAGCCGTCCGTAGAGGTGTCGCGCCGCGCGGCGCTCGCCAGGCGCCGCACGTACAACCCGACGAACCAGACGAGCGCGACGACACCGACGAGTCCGGTCTCCAGCAACGATCCCAACCACTGGTTGTCGAGGATGTCCGCATTGACGTCGGCGGGGGTGCCGGTCGTGATACGTGTTCCCAATCCGCGTCCGAAAATGGGAACACGGGCGAACTCGTCAAACGCCGGCCCGTAGTCCTCGGTGCGCCCCTGGTTGCTCAACGTCTCACCAAAGAACGAGGACTTGAGCGTGCCGAGCGTCCCGGGCGTCGCGAAGTTGACGAGCACAAGGAACGGGACGAGCACGGGCACGAAGCGCACGGAGTCCCGCGGCTTGACGATCAGGAAGCACACGACGATCGTCGCCCCCATCAGAACGGCCGTACGCGACACACCGGACGTGCTGCCGACAGCAAGAAGAATCACGCCGATCCACGCCAACCGTGACTGTCGCTTGATCGCGAGGTACAGAGCGAGCGGCAGAATCATGATCAGCAGCGCCGCCAGCGCGATCGGATGCTCCGCTGGGCCCATTGCGCGGAGGTTCGCGCCACGCGAGATCGTCTCGTTACCAATCGGCGCGAGGAAAGGGAAGTAACGGTCGAAATCGGTGAACGGCGACCATCCGAAACGGGACTCGATGAGGGCGAGCACCGCGATCACGGCGCCTCCGGCAACAAGTACGGAAAGCGCACGATCAACCGCCTCGATCGAGCGAATCACGCTCGACACGAAGAACAACAGGAGGAAGAAGCCGAGCATGACGAAGACCGCCTTGGAGACGTAGCCCGAAGTCTCTTTGACGAGTGACGGGTTCGCGACGATGCTGCCGAAGATGGCGAGGAAGTACAGCCGCGTGGGCCCACCAAAGCCCGAGCGGCGGAATCGCTCGCGTGGATCCCCGAGGAGCGACAGCATCCACACGCCGAAGAGCAGAATCAGGACGGCGCGATACGGCTCGAGTTGGAACGGAAGACCCAGCGCGATCTTGTAGCGGCGGATCGGGATCAGCAGGAAGACGACGAGGGCCCCGCACACCATCCATCGCCAGTCGATTCTGGCTCGGGTCCCGGTCAGTTCCATTGGCTGTCAGGCGTGCCCGACGGCGCCCCCGTCAGGGCCGTCGCCAGGCAGCCGAGGACGCGCGGGCCTTGGGCGCGACCGCTTCCTCAGGTGGAGCCGCCGTCTCCGCAGCTCGAGCTCTCGGTCGCGCGGTCTTCCGGGTGGCAGGCCGTGCGCTCGGCTCGATGTGTATCGGCGCAACGGGCTCGCCCTCATCCGTCGCGGTCGCGCCGGTCGCGTCCTCGCCCGGCTGCTTGGGCCCGCGCGTGATGTTCTCCGCCACGAACGCTGCCCCGACGGTCAGCATCAAACCGACGAGAAAGAGCATGATGCCCTTCGTGGGGTAGTTCGGCTTGACGATCTTCGCCCGATCGGCTCGATCGAGGATGACCACGGCGATGCGGTACGACTCGGGAATCGCCGCTTCCCGCTGCTTCTGTGCGACGACCTGACGGGCGACCCGGGCCACGTCGTTCGTGATCCTCGTCGCCATCTCGTCGGACGTGCCGCGGCCTGCGATCACGAGCGTGGGCAGGGGCGTCCCATCGAGAGCCCGGCCAGGGGTCACGGTGTAATCCGGATCGAGAAGCGGCGGCTCGTCCTTCGGTGGGATCTTCGGCAGGCCGAGGTTCGTGCGAACCCTCGACCGCACCTCGTCACCCGAGATGATGCTCGCGTACAGATTCGCGAGATACTGGAACCGCAAGGGGTCGGAGAACCGCGGCACCGCGTCGGGGGATCCCTTCCCCGGCACGAACTCGTCGAGCGTGCTGCGGAACTCGGGCGAACCCTGCTGGGTGATGAGCATCGTCGACACACCTTCGTAGGTCGCGCTCCCCTTCCGCTTCAGGCCCCCGTCGAACGTCACCGTCATGTACGCGGCAGCGAGCACGGACAAGAGCAGGCCGAGCCCGCTGATCACCTTGTGTCGCTTGATCACCTTGAGGTAGAGCCCGAGGTCCATCATCCCCTCCTGCGTGTTCGGCCGGACGAAGCCTGTGCGGCACGACGGCAGTCACTTTTGGTCGTGACGGCGCCGCCCTGGCCCAGGCACCCCCACGATAACGGATTCCACCGCGCTCGCCAGCCCCACAGAAGACCAGGACCGGCTCACCGAAGGTTCAGGTGCGCCGGAGCAGCCTGTGCCGGATCACCTGGAGAACGTCCATCACCGTCGCACGCGCGAGCAGGATCAACAGTGTCCCAGTCGTTGCGACCCCGGCACCTCCTGCGACCAGGGACGTCGTCAAGCCGGCACCCAGCCGGCTGTCGACTACGACGCCGATGCCGATTCCGGCGAGACCTGCGACGACCGGCGCGAGCACACACGCGCCCACCGAGACCCCACAGGCGCGGCGGACGGCCCGCTCGATGACCGCCGCCTCCACGCATGCCCCCGCCACCCAGCCGATCCCGATCGCAACCACGCCGACGGGGCGGAGGAGCACGGCCGTGACCCCGATCCAGACCGCCGCCTGAGCGAGGACCGCCACCAGCGTGTCCTGCGGGCGGCCGATCGCCATCAGGTACCCCCCGGGAGGGCCTGAGTTGGTGCTCGTCGAGATCAGCAGAGCGGCGGCCGCCAGTGGCAGGATCTCGCCGACCCCCGACCATTCCTCCCCGAACAGCGTCGGGATCGCGGCCGGGGCGAGACCCGCGAACGCGCTGAGCGGCATGGCGAACACAGCCGACGCGAACCGGGATGAGCGACGGACGAACGGGTCGTGCGCGCCGCCGCCGGCGATCAGCCGCGACATCGCCGGGAACGTGACGCGCCAGAGAGAGTTGGAAAAGACCTGCGGCGCCTCCAGTAGGCGTCGCGCAAGTGACCAGATGCCGAGCCTTGCCACGCCGAGCAGCGAACCGGTGATTGCGTTGATCACCAGATCACGCGCCAAGATCGCCACCCAGTTTCCCTGGAAGCGCAAGCCGAACGAGATCAGCGGCCACAGGCTCCGAGGATCGACGAACACCGGACGCACGAGCCCGCCTGGAGCGGACACCGCGATCACGGCCGTGCCCACCGCTCCGCGTACGAGTGGCGCGGATGCGACCCCCCAGACACCCGCGTCAAGGGCAACCAGCCCGATCGCCCACGCGTAGAACGCGATCAGCCCAGCACCGTCGGCGACCGTGATCGGACCGTAGCGAAGGCTGCGCTCGAACTGGATGCGACCGGGCGTCTGGAGCGCGACGAGCGGGAGTGAGGCGATCATCAGCGCGGTCACGCTTCCGATGCGCCCGAACTGAAGCGCGACGAGGGCGACGGCACCGGCCACCAGCAACGTCGTCCAGAGCTGTAGGCCGCTGAGCTCCTGCAGTTGTCGCCGCGTCGGGGCCGTCTGCCACCGCACCATCGCGACGCCGAGCCCTGCTTCTCCGACCGCCGCCGAAAACAGCAGGATGGTCTGGCCGACGGCCAGCACGCCGAACTCGGTGGGCGTCAGGAACCGCGCGAGAGCGAGGCTTCCGAGAAACCCGACCGCGAGGCCCGTGAATCCCAGCACGGAGATGAGCATCGCGCCGCGTGACGCTCGGTCTGCGACGTCGGACCGCGTGAGGCCCGCCTCATGATCCGCTCCCTCGCCGGACGGGTCGTCTGCAGCCGTGGTCACGACCGCACAGTATTCAGCCTGGATCCACGGATCGGCATGACCGCGGGCCGTCTGCCCGGCAGGATGCGCTCGCAGGCGCAAGGCACCGCGACATGCCGACCCGCGACCCGGGATCGGGCGGTCATCGGATATCGTTCTGCCGAGTGATGGCGGACAGCGGTGCCAGCCGGAATCCGTCGGATGACACGCGGCCGACGGTCAGTCTCGGAATGCCTGTCCGCAACGGAGCGGCCACGATCGCGCGCGCTATCGAGTCCGTCCAAGCGCAGACCTTTGAAGACTGGGAACTGCTCATCTCCGACAACCTCTCCACGGATGAGACGACGGCGATCTGCGCACGGTACGCCGAGTCCGACCACCGAATCAGACACGTACCGACCGGACGTGATCTCGCACAGAACGAGAACTTCTGCGAGGCGTTTCGACTCGCCAGGGGGGAGTACTTCCGATGGTACGGAGACGACGACTGGCTCGAGCCCGAGTACCTCGAGCTCTCGCTCCAGGCCCTCGGTTCGCGCCCTGATGCAGTGCTGTGCACCACGCTTCAGCAGTACCACGCGTCAGACGGCCCGTGGGAGGTGGTCGATCGCATCACGGAGCTCGGGAACGTCGACAGCAACGATCCCGTGGAACGGATCCGGCAACTGTTCCGGCTGTTCAACACGGGAGATCTCCGTGGGATCGACCCGGTCTACTCACTCGTCCGCCGTGAGGTCATGGCGACCACCTCGCTGATGGCGCCCTACCGTTTCGGGGACTTCATCTTCTGCTGCGAGATGGCGGTCAAGGGACGCTTCGTGCACGTCCCGAGACTCCTCGCCCACCGGCAGCTCGCGGAACAAATCTCCAATCGAGCGGCAATGAGACGATTCACGGGCAAGTCGGGGTGGCGCAACTACGTCCAGCGAGAGATCTCGCTGATACGCGTCTGGGAGCGAACGGCTCCGCATCTCGGCAGGCGGTCGCGCGTCCGGTTAGCCTTGCCGCTGGTGCGGTTCGCGGTCGAGGAACACGCACACGGGGTGCGGCGGCGGCTCAAGGCACTCGTCAGGGCGTGATCTCCGCGCCACCGGCCACGGCCGGCTTGCGCATCACGAGCTCGGTGACGGCCGGGCGGGCGTTGAGACGAAACGGCACGAACGTCGTTCCGGTGCCGGCCGAGACATGGAGCCACCCCGCGGGTGTCGCGCGCAGGCCTTCCAGATGAACCGCCCATGGGTGGGCAAGCCCGAGACGCCGGCGGCCCAGCGACACCGTGACCTGCCCAGCGTGCAGATGTCCGGCCAGGACGAGATCGAAGCGATGCGGTGGCAACCCTTCCGCCGCGTCCGGCCGGTGCACGAGCAGTACGTTGAACGCAGCGGTCGGATCGCTGAGACGCGCAAGGGCTTCTGCCCGAGACCGAGGGTCCGCGCCGGCCACGTTGATCCGACACCCGTGTACGGTGCACGTGACGGCCTCGTCGACCAAAATCGTCGCACCCGTGGCTCGGAGATGCGTGGCCTGCGAAAACGGATCCTTGGTCTCCCCGACGTCGTGGTTGCCGAGCACCACGAACGGGGATCGAAGGTGCCCCAGGATGTCGCGCAGCTCCTCCAGGCCGCGAGGGTGCGCGACAAGGTCACCCGTGATGCACACCAGATCCGGATCTCGCATCGCCACCCAGCGCGCCGCGCGGCGGCCGACCCGAGCGGCCTTCGAGCCAGGGGCACCGAGGTGGAGATCGGAGAGGTGCCCGATCGTCAATCCCTCCAGCTGTTCCGGCAGGCCCGGAACCAGAACCTCCACCACCTGCTCCCGTAGCCAGCCCGCCTCGAACCAGCCGTAGGCAACCAGCGCTGGAAGCGCCACGACCGGAACCAGGAGCCAAGCGCTCAGATCAGAGCGAGAGCTTCTCGAGCGCCGGCTGCATCGACACCACGTGCCGGCGGAAGCGGAGCTCGGAGTCCTCGAGGCCGGCAGCGACACCGATCAGCTGGGACAGATGGAAGATCGGCATCTGGAAGTCCTTGCCGGTCTGCTTCTTCAGCTTCGACTGCCAGGCGTCGAGCGAGAGATGACACAGCGGGCAGGGCGTGACGATCGCGTCCGCCCCGGCTTCCTTGGCCTGCTCGATCGGCTGGATCAGCTCCGCCAGCGCCGTGTCCTCGCGAGCCTGGATGATCGGGAAGCCGCAGCACTTGATCTTCGCCGGGTAGTCGACCGGGTCACCGCCGCAAGCGGTGATGATGCGCTCGAGCGAGTCGGGGTTGTCCGGATCCTCGAAGCCCAGCAGCTTCGACGGGCGCAGGATCTGGCAGCCGTAGAACGGCGCGATCTTGAGACCACGCAGGCCCTTGTGCGCGACCGTCTTGAGCTTGTCGAAGCTCTCTCCCGCGACGAGCCAGAGGAAGTGCATGACCTCGACCCGCCCGGAGTAGTGGGGCGCCCCGACCGACACCAGGTTGTCGTTCACGCGCTGCAGCAATGCCGCGTCGTTCTGCAGTTGATGATTGGCCTGGCGTAGGTTGAGCGTGCAGACGTTGCACACCGTCATCAGCCTGTCGCAGCCGCTGGCCTCGGCGTAGGCGAGGATGCGGGCGTTGAGATGAACGTAGTAGTCCGGCTCCGCTTCGTGGATGTCGCCTGCGCCGCAGCAGGTGACGGCCTCCAACTCCTGCAACTCGTAGCCGAGCTTCGGCGCAAGCGCCTGGGTGGCGGTGTCGAGCTCCTTCGCCGACAGCGACGCCAGACACCCCTTGTAATAGGCAATACGCTTCATGCGGCGTCCCCTCCTGCGTGCGCGTCGTCTGAGGCCGGCACGACAGGTGGCACGTACCCGGGTCGCGTCGAGAGCAGCGCCACCACGTTCGGATCGTCCTCCGGTGTCTGCTCGGGAAGGTGGGGCAGCACGAACGAGCCTTCGCCGTACGGGTGACGACCCTCACCGGCGGCATCGTGTTCGAGATGCATGAGCGACCGCTCGCCCTGCACGATCCCGAGCGCGCCGTCGCGGCCCTGTGCCTTGACGAGGTCGAACAGGGCTCGAGACTCGTGGACCTCGGCGGCGACATGGGGTGGGAAGGGCGGCGGCACCTTGCCCTTCGGCAACAGCGTCATCGCGAACTTCATCTCCTTGACCGCCCGGACGACGCCCTGTGTCTTGGGGACGAGCTCGGTCTCGCGCAGCCAGCCGGTCGTCTTCGCGGAAACGACGAACCACTTCGCGTGTCGGGCGCCCATGTCGCGGTCGATACCGTTCTTCATCGCCTCCGCGCCGAGCTTGGCGATCGCGTCGCGCGGGTCGACGCCCTTGGGGCAGCGCTCGTTGCAGAAGTAGCAGCGCGTGCAGTCCCAGATGCCGTGCTCCTCGGAGTAGCGCTCCAACCGTTCGATCGTCGCGCCGTCGCGAGCATCGCCGACGAACCGCATGCCCTTGGCCAGCGCTGCCGGGCCGAGGAAGTCCGGGTCGGACTCCATCGAGTTGCATTCGGAGACGCAGCAGCCGCAGTTGATGCAGAGCGATTCCTTGTGGATCACGTTCGTCCGCTCGGGCGCGACGATGTTCTCCTTCTCTTCCGCCTGGTCGTAGCGGGGCTGGAGATACGGCGTCACGGCCCGCATCTTCTGCCAGAACGGGTCCATGTCGACGACCAGGTCCTTGACGACCGGGAGATTGCCCATGGCGGAGATCACCGGCAGGCGACCGGCCTGCGCCACGTCGTACATGCGCACCTTGCACGCAAGGACGGCAGCGCCGTCCATCCGCATGCCGCACGATCCGCAGATCATCATGCGGCAGCTCTTCCGGTACGCCAGTGTCCCGTCGTGGCGGTCCTTGACGATGTCGAGGCAGTCGAGCAGCGTCGCCTCCTCCGGCGCCTCGATCTCGTACTCCTTGAGCGCGCGATCGCCGGTGGCTGCGTCATAGCGCCAGATCTTGAGACCGACCCTCATCAGTACTTCCTCTCCATCGGCTCCCACTTCGTCATGCGTACGGGCTTGTACGAGAGCACCGGGGCACCGTCGCGCCAGTGCGAGATCGAATGCTTGAGGAAGTTCTCGTCGTCGCGGGCGGGGAAATCCGCCGGACGCGAGTGTGCACCGCGGCTCTCCTTGCGCGCCATCCCCGCCTGCAGCATGCACGCGGCGAGATCGAGCATGAATCCGAGCTCGATCGCCTGGGTGAGGTCGGTGTTGAAGACATTGCCCTTGTCCTCGATCACGACACCGCGCCTATAGCGCTCACGGAGCCCCTCGATGTTCACGACCTGGTGCTCCATCTTCTCCTGATAGCGGAAGACGCCGTAGTTCTCGAGCATCGACTCGCCGAGCTCGTCGCGGATCTGCCAGGGGCGCTCACCGTCCTTGACGTCGAGCAGGCTCCTGACCCAGCGCTCGGCATCCGTCCGGGCCGCCTCGCCCGCTCCGTTGCGAGAGCCACCGTGCGAGAGCGCGTGCTCGGCGGCTGCCTGTCCCGCGCGACGGCCGAACGTGATCGTCTCCATCAGCGAGTTGCCCCCGAGGCGGTTGGCGCCGTGCACGGAGACACAGGCGACCTCGCCGGCCGCGTACAGGCCCGCCACCTCGGTCTCGCCCCAGCTACCCGTCTCCACGCCGCCCATGTAGTAGTGGGCACCGGGTCGCACGGGGATCGGCTCGTAGATCGGGTCGACGCCCGCATAGGTCATCGCGAGCTCGCGGGAGCCCGGGAGGCGCGTGCGGATCTTCTCGTCGCCGAGATGGCGGAGGTCGAGCAGAACCGAGCCGTTGATCCCGCGCCCGGCCTCGATCTCGGTCTGCTCGGAGCGCGACACCACGTCGCGCGATGCGAGCTCAAGCGCATTCGGCGCATAGCGCTGCATGAAGCGCTCGCCGTCCTTGTTCAGCAGATATCCGCCCTCTCCCCGGCACCCTTCGGTGATGAGGATCCCACTTGGGAACATCGTCGTCGGATGGAACTGCATGAACTCGAGGTCCTTACCGGGGAGCCCCGCGTGCATCGCCATCGCAAGGCCGTCGCCGGTGCATGCGTACGCGTTCGTCGTGGCGCGGTACATGCGCCCCTGCCCTCCCGTGGCCAGGACCAGGGACTTGCCCCGGATCAACTTGACCCCGCCGTTCATGAGGTCCCAGCAGATGACACCGGTGCAGCGTCCATCCTCGACCACGAGGCGGAACGCGAAGAACTCCTCGAATACCTGGAGACCCTCGGCCATGCGCTTCTGCAGCTGCTCGTAGAGCACCTGAATCAGAACGTGACCCGTGATATCCGCCGCAAACACGGTGCGAGGCGAGCCGGCGGCGCCGAACGGGCGCTGGTGCAGCCTGCCTTCGCTGTTTCGCGTGAACACGGCACCCCAGCGCTCGAGCTGGTAGATGTCGCCGGGCGCCTCGGCAGTGAAGATCTCGATCGAGTCCTGGTCGCCCATGTAGTCGGAGCCCTTGACGGTGTCGAAGGCGTGCAGCTCCGGGCTGTCCTCGGCGCTGTTGCCGAGCGCCGCGTTGATGCCGCCCTCGGCCGCGCCGGAGTGGCTCCGCGTGGGATGGAGCTTGGAGACGACGGCGACCTTCGCGCCCGCGTCGTGGGCCTCGATCGCCGCGCGCATCCCCGCGCAGCCGGCGCCTACGACGAGAACGTCGAATGTGCCTTCCACGCGGTTGACGCTACCTGATCGCCCCTGGCCGCCAGACCGGCAACCGCTTGTCGCTTCGGGGGGCTAGACCCGCGGGCCCGCGGCGGAGACGGCGGCGCCCGCATCGTTCTCGAACCTCGTGAAGTTCTCGCGAAACATCGCCGCCAGCTCGCGCGCCTTGACGTCGTATGCGGCTGGATCAGCCCACGTGGAGCGCGGATCGAGCAAGGCCGGGTCGACGCCGGGAACGGCCAAGGGAACCTCGAGACCGAAGACGTCGTCGATGCGGTAGTCGACGCCGTCCAGCGCGCCGGAGAGGGCCGCGTCGAGCAGGGCTCGCGTCGCCCGGATCGGCATGCGGCTGCCGACACCGAAGGGCCCGCCGGTCCACCCGGTGTTCACGAGCCACACGGCGACGTGGAGGTGCTCGTCGAGCTTCTCGCCCAGCAAGCGGGCGTAGACATGCGGTGGTTGCGGCAGGAACGGCGCACCGAAGCAGGTGGAGAAGGTCGGCTGCGGCTCCGTCACGCCGATTTCGGTACCAGCGAGCTTGGCGGTGAAGCCGGAGAGGAAGTAGTACATCGCCTGGTCGCGTGTGAGCCGCGCAAGCGGAGGCAGGATCCCGAAAGCGTCCGCCGTGAGCATGACCACCGACGAGGGGTGGCCGGCGCGTTTCTCCGCCAGCGCATTGGCGATCTGCTCGAGCTTGTACGCAGCCCGGGTGTTCTCGGTCTTGGAGTCGTCGTCGAGGTCGAGGTTCCCGTGCTCGTCGATGGCGACGTTCTCGAGCACCGTGCCGAATGTGCGCGTTGTGCGGAAGATCTCGGGTTCGGCCTCGGCGGAGAGCTTGATCACCTTGGCGTAACAGCCGCCTTCGATGTTGAAGACCCCGTCGTCGCCCCACCCGTGCTCGTCGTCACCGATCAGCGATCGGCGCGGGTCGGCTGAGAGCGTCGTCTTGCCGGTTCCGGAGAGCCCGAAGAAGACCCCGACACGGCCATGCTCGTCGACGTTCGCCGAGCAGTGCATCGGGAGGACGCCCTCGAGCGGCAGACGGTCGTTCATCACCGTGAAGATCGATTTCTTGATCTCGCCGGCGTAGTGCGTCCCACCGATCAGCACCTCGCCGCGCGAGGGGTGGAGAACGATGAACGTGCCGGTGCGGGTGCCGTCCGCGGCCGGATCTGCCTCCACCTCGGGAGCGTGCAGGACGAGAGTGTCGGCGGCGAAGCCGGCGGCCGCCTCCTCGGGCACGTCGATGAACATGGTCTTGGCGAAGAGCGCGTGGTACGGCGACGCCGTGACCACACGCACGCCGCTGCGATGGGCCGGGTCTGCCCCGGCGAACGCGTCCACGACGTAGAGCAGTGGCTGCTTCTCGAGGAACGCGACGAGCTTCGCGCGCAGCCCGTCGAACAGGGGCTCGGCGAGTGGTGCGTTGACCGTGTCCCACCAGATCCGATCGCGCGACCCGGGTTCGTCGACGACGAACTTGTCCTTGGGCGACCGGCCGGTGTGGATCCCGGTGTCGACGGCGAGCGGGCCACCCTCCGCGATGCGGCCCTGGCCGCGGCTGACGGCATGCTGGTAGAGCAGCGCGGTCGAGGGCGAGACGAGGATGCGTCCGGTCGGCCTCAGGCCGTGCAACCGCTCGAGGTCGTTGAGTGGGTAGGTGTGCATACACGTCACGCACGGCCCCGGCTCGGGATCCGAAGCGTGTCACGCCCATCGTACGCCAACGATTTCCAGCCGCGACGGGGGAACGGTCGGATTCAAGTGGGCGAGCCGACGCCGGCCGCCGAGGCGGAGGGGGCGCCCGCTACTGTGGGTCTTGCATACGCAACGTGGACCACAAAGATGGGATGAGGTGAACGTCGAGAGGCATCTTGGACTGAAGGCCGGCGAGCTCGTTCGTGTCCGAACGGCCGGCGAGATCCTGGCGACCCTCGACGAGAACGGCACCTTCGAAGGTGTCACCTTCATGCCCGAGATGATCCCCTTCGTGGGCCGGCGCCAACACGTGTACCGGCGGGTCGTGAAGCTCTGCTGGTACACCCCGGAGAGCTGCAGCCGGCAGATCGAGGATTGCGTGTTCCTGGACGACCTCCGCTGCGACGGAGCTGGGCACGACGGCTGCCAGCAGGAGTGCAGGATCTTCTGGAAGGACGCGTGGCTCGCCCGGCTCGATCCCGGCGAGGAGTTGCCGGAGTCGGATCCGGCCGACCTCGAACGGCTGGCGGCGCTCGCACGAACGACGGTCCTGCAAAAGGATCCTGCGGAAGACGGGTCACGTCTCTACCGCTGCCAGTTCATCGATGTGCTCTCGGCCTCACGCCCCCTCCCGGAAAAGGCGGTAGGTCAGTACGTCGAGGAGGTGACGAGTGGGAACCAGCCGCTCTTCCACCTGCTACGCGTGATGGCCCGCGCCTTCCGTATCCACGTCTCGATCAAGCTCAGCCGCTACAAGCCGCTGCCGATGGCGCTCGGCGGGGCCGACCGCATCGACGGCGAGAAACTCGATCTGCAGGTCGGCGAGTGGGTCGAGGTGCGCTCGGCGGAGGAGATCGGCCGAACCCTCGACGAGCACGGTAAGCACCGGGGGCTCCACTTCTCGACCGAGATGCTGCGGGCATGCGGCAAGCGCTACCGCGTCCGTGGACGCGTCACACGCCTCATCGACGAGCATTCGGGACGGATGCTCGAGTTGAAGAACGACTGTGTCCTGCTCGAGGACATGTATTGCCCTGGCGAGTACAGCATCGGCGTCTGGTTCTGCCCGCGGGACTTCTATCACTACTGGCGCGAGGCGTGGCTGAAGCGGTGCGACCCGCCGCCGGGAGCCGTGACGTCCCCACCGTCGCGCGCCGCGAGCGCAGCGTAGGCTCCGCCGAGCGCGAAGAGCTCGTCGTGGGTGCCGCGCTCCACGATCTGTCCGGCGTCGAGCACGAGGATCTGGTCTGCATCGCGGATCGTCGAGAGCCGATGTGCGATCGCGATCGTCGTGCGGCCCGCCGAGAGGCGCTCGAGCGCCTCCTGCACGGCGCGCTCGGTCTGCGTGTCGAGCGAAGAGGTTGCCTCGTCGAGCACGAGGATCGGTGGATTGCGGAGGATCGTCCGCGCGATCGCGATGCGCTGCTTCTCACCCCCTGAGAAGCGATAGCCGCGCTCGCCGACGATGGTGTCGTAGCCCTCGGGCAGCGTCGACACGAACTCGTGGATCTGCGCGGCCCGCGCCGCCTCCTCGATCTCCTCGTCGGTGGCGTCCGGTCGCGCGAACCGGAGGTTGTCCCTCACAGAGGCGTGGAAGAGGTACGTCTCCTGGGAGACGACTCCGACGGCGCCGGCGAGCGCGGGGAACGTGAGCGAGCGTACGTCCGTGCCGTCGATCGAGACCGTGCCGCGCGTAGCGTCGTAGAGGCGGGCAACGAGATAGCCGACCGTCGTCTTGCCCGAGCCGGTCTCTCCCACAAGGGCGGTCTTCGTGCCGGCCCGCACCTCGAAGGAGACGTCCTGCAGCGTCCAGACCGCGTCGTCGTAGCGAAACCAGACGCCGTCGAAGCGCACCGTTCCCGCACGACCTCGCAGCTCGTTTCTGCCCTCGACGATGTCGACCGGCTCGTCGAGGTACTCGAAGATACGGTCGAAGAGCGCGAGCGAGCTCTGCACCTCGAGCTGCATCCCGAGCAGGCCGCTGATGGGGAAGAAGAGCCTGGTCTGCAACGTGGTGAACGCGACCAGGGTGCCGATGGAGATCGTCTCGCTGCCGCGGGCGATCGCGATCCCCGCAAACCAGTAGACAAGCGCCGGCATGATCGCGAAGGTCGTGTGGATGGCCGCCATCATCCAGCGCCCCGTCATGCGGCTCCGAACCTCGAGGCCCGCCAACTGGTCGGACTCGCGCGCGAAGCGATCGGCGAGCTCCCGCGTCTGGCCCATCGTTCGCCCGAGCAGGATTCCCGAGATCGACAGCGACTCCTGGACGAGCGAGGAGACGTCTGCCAGGCTCTCCTGCCGCACCTTCGTCACACGCTTGCGCTGTTCCCCGACCCGTTTGGTGAGCCATACGAACACCGGCAGCAGCGCAAGCGCGAAGGCAGCCAGGCGCCAATCGAGGAAGATCATCGCGATCACCGTGGCGAGCACCGCGGACACGTTGGAGAGCACGGAGGTGGCGGTCGAGGTGACGACGTTGTCGATGCCGCCTATGTCGTTGGCGATGCGGCTCTGCACCTCGCCTGTGCGCGTGCGTGTGAAGAAGGCGAGGGAGAGCCGCTGCAGATGCCGGTACACCTGGGTGCGCAGGTCGTGCATGACCGCCTGGCCGACCTGATTGGAGAGGAGTGTCTGCCACACGCCGAGCGCCCCCGTGACGATCGGGATCGCGACCATCCCGCCGACGAGCAGCGTCAACAAGCCGGTGCGCTGGTCGGGGATCGCGACATCGAGCACCTCGCGCAGGAGGAACGGCGAGACGGCGCCGAGGCCGGCAGAGAGCAGGATCAGCGCCGAGACGACGCCCAGGCGAGGGCGGTACGCCCGGAAGAGGCGGACGATCCGCCTCGTATTCGCCTTTCGCCGTACGGGGTCGGCGGTTCGCGGCTGAGGTTCGTCGTGCGTGAATCTGTCGAAGCGGCGACCGGGCATGTCGCCCAAGACTGCCTGCCGCGAGTGGGGTCAGGCGGGACGCAGCGCGTCGACCGCCTCGCGCAGGCGCTCGGTGAGCTCCCGGGCCGCGGCGATCGAGACGGGTGCCGGCGTCACGACCACCGGATCACCGATCGTGACCTGTAGCCGGGTGGGACGCGGCAGGCGCGTCCCGGGCCGGAGAGCCTTCGCCGTGCCGTCGAGGTGTACCGGGAGCACGGGAGCGCCCGTCGCGAGGGCGAGCCGTGCGGCCCCCCGCAGCCAGGGCCGGTCGGGAGGGCCGAGCACCGTCCCTTGCGGGAACAGCGCGACAGCGTCGCCGGCGGCCAGCGCGGCGATACCCGCCTCCACCGCGCCGCGGTCGCCGCGTCCGCGCGCCACGGGAATCGCTCCGAGCGCCCGAAGCACGACCCCCAGCGGCCCTCGAAACAGGTCGAGCTTGGCCAGGAACCGAGCCGGGCGTGGCAGCGCACAGCCGAGCACGATCGCGTCGAGCAGGGACTCGTGGTTGGCGACCACGATGACGGGGCCGGAAGGCACGCGGGCACGGCCTTCGACCTGCAGCCGCCAACCGAGGAGAAGCAGCAGCCGCACGGCCGCGCGGATCACGCGGTACGCGATCAGTACCTGTACCGCAGTGCCGGATACTGCTCGAGCGAGCTGTTGCCGGGCCGCGTCAGCACCAGCTGCATGTCGCGCAGCGCGCGCGCCGCGAAGGCTGCTTCGCTGAAGGCGAGGTAGAAACGCCAGACCCGGTCGAATCGCTCGCCGTAACCGAGCGCGCGAACCCGGTCGCCGGCGTTCTCGACGTTCTCACGCCACGCACGGAGCGTCGCCGCGCAGCCGTACCCGATCTCCTCGAGGTCGAGCACGATCAACCCCGTCTTGGCCACGGCCCTGGCGATCGCCTCGAGCGAGGGCAGGAGCGAACCGGGGAAGATCTCCTGCTGGATCCAGTTCGGCTGCCGCCGGTGGCCCTCGAAGCGGTCGTCCGGAATCCCGATCGTCTGCACGACGGCGATCCCGTCGGGGCCGAGCAGCTGATCGAGCGCGCGGAAGAAGCGCTCGTGGTCGGCATGGCCGAGCGTGGGGAGCACCTCGATCGAGGCGATTCGGGAGAAGCGCCCCTCGACCTCGCGGTAGTCCTGCTCGCGGATCTCGACGAGCGCCTCGACGCCGGCGCTGCGCACCCGCTCCTGCGCCAGCTCCCGCTCAGCCCGAGACAGCGTGAGCCCCGTCACGCGGCAGCCATGCTCCGACGCGGCGTGGATGGCGAACGCGCCGAACCCACAGCCGAGGTCCAGTACGTGGTCTTCGGAACCGAGCCGGAGCTTCTCGCAGACCCGGTGCAGCTTGGCTCTCTGCGCTTCCTCCAAGGTCATATCCGGGCGCTCCCAGTAGGCGCACGAGTAGCTCATGGTGGGATCGAGCATCAGCTCGAAAAGCTCGTTCCCGACCTCGAGCGGGGGCTCGGCGTCGCCCTTCGCCCTGCTCTCCGTCTCGCGCTCTGCGCGGTCGGTTCGCAGTCGCGCCACCCAGCTCAGACGGTCGGCGAGCGGGCTCCGGGAGGCCCCGCCCACGTTTCGCACGATCAGCCCGAGCACGCCGACCAGGTCGTCGGCATCCCAGTCGCCGTCGACGTACGACTCGGGAATCGCCAGCCTCGGGCGTCGCGCGAGCTTGTCGAACAGTGCGTCCGGCCGGTGCAGGTCGACCGTCACCCGGGGCCCGTCGCCGTCGCCCACGATCTTGCCCCGCCCGTCCGGCCAGCGCAGCACGAGCTCACCTCCACGCAGGTGGTCGAGCGCCTCATAGACGAGACGGCGCGTGAGGGCGGCCGTGAGCCTCATCGCAGCCTCGAATCAGCGTCGCCGGTCTGCTGGTAGGGGCGCGGCACGTGGACGATCTTTGCACGGCCGCCGTCCGGACGCCGCGCGCCCGGTCGGCATCGCTATGGTCATCGCCTGATGACGTGCCGTCGGCAATCGGGGATCGAACCATGACGACGTCGCTCGACGCGCTCGCCGGAGAGATCCCGGTCGAGGTCGCCACCGTCCGGGAACGGACGAGCAGGCTCAGCCAGATCGTGACGCTGATCGCCGTCTGCGTGCCGCCACTCGGCGTCCTCTCGGCAGCCGGCTTGCTCTGGGGCGTCGCCCTGTCCTGGATCGACGTCGTGACGTTCGCAGTGCTCTACGCGATCTGCGGGCTCGGGATCTCTGTGGGTTTCCACCGACTGTTCACGCACAAGAGCTTCGAGGCCACCCCCGCCGTCCGCGCCTGGTTCGCGATCACCGGCTCGATGGCCATGCAGGGCCCGCTCACGCAATGGGTCACCGACCATCGCAAGCACCACGCGCTCTCGGACCGGGAGGGTGACCCGCATTCCCCCCACGCCGGGCACGAGGGCGGTGCCTGGGGCGCGGTCAAGGGCTTCGTCCATGCACACGTCGGCTGGCTGTTCACGCTGAAGGGGATGGAACGCGGGCTCGAATACGGGCGCGACCTTTACGAGGACCGGCTCGTGCGGTCCATCGACCGCCTGTACCTGCTGTGGGTCGTGCTCACATTCGGTCTTCCCTTCCTGGTCGGCTATCTGGCAGGGGGACTCGATGTAGGCGCGGGCGCGCAGACATTCGTCTGGGCCGGGCTGGTGCGTGTGTTCGCCTACCAGCACGCGACCTTCAGCGTGAACTCGATCTGTCACCTGTTCGGCCGCCGCCCTTACCGGTCTCGTGACGAGAGCAGGAACAACTGGGCCATCGCCGCGCTCACTTTCGGCGAAGGCTGGCACAACAACCACCACGCCTTCCCCAGCTCGGCTCGGCACGGTCTCGATCGGCTGCAGCTCGATCTCTCGTGGTGGACGATCCACGGGCTCGAACGGCTGGGCCTCGCCTGGAACGTGAAGCTGCCCTCGCCCGCACAGCGCGCACGGCGCCGTCAGACCGCGTAGCGCCCGAGGGCGACCGCCGTCTCGTCGACCCAGGCGCGCCAGCGCGGGAGCCTGACCAGGCCACGCCACGGATGCCGAAGTGCGGCTCCGTGCATGCCTCGCGCGATCAGCCGGTAGGTGCCGGTCGCACCAGCGGCGACCGCGCGCTCGAAGCCGCGCCGGGAGCTGGTGGCGCTGACGCCCGGGATCCCTGGGAGGTAGCGATCCCAGGTGCCGTGGATCACGTCCAGGCGCTTCCCCCGGATCCCGTCGAGCGGCAGCCGGTCGGGGATCCACGGCGCGAGGCCCACGACACCGGCCACCTGCGGGTGGTCTGCTGCCGCCAGCGAGACCGCGCCACCCATCGAGAACCCGACAAACACGACAGTGCGTGCGCCGCCGGCGACGACGTGCTCGACGGCGGTCAGCGCGTCCTCGATGCAGGAGTCGAGCGCCTGCCAGGATTTCACGCGGTAACGCACCTCGGTGAACGAGAAACCTCCGAGCCCGGGTGCGAGCCGTGTCGCCAGGAGCTCGCTCGTGGCACTCCAGGTTCCCGGTAGCGGTCGGGCCGAGCCGCCGTTCACGAGAATCGCGGCCAACGGAGCACCTGCGTTCCGCGTGCGGGCCTCGGCGCCGGAAGGGAGCGGTATGGTCATCACGAGATCGTGCCGTAAGAGACCGGCGGTATCGTGAACAAGGTGATCGATCGGCAATTCCGGCACGTCCGGGTGACGCCCACGACACGGCGCATCGTGCGGCGCTCGTCGGCGACTCGCTCAGCCGCGGTGCCGGCACCAGCCGATCACCGCGCGCTGCTCGGTCGCACATGCCGGGGACAGCATCCCGATCACCGGTCGATCTACTAGTGGCCTCGATCGCGATCAACGGCGAGGAGCTCGCCGCGGAGCTCCGCACCGAGGTGCACCGCGACTTCACCCAGCTTGTCGCGGACGGCTACCCGCCGGGACTCGCGACGATCCTGATCGGCGACGACTACGCCTCGGGTGTGTACGAGCGTCGGTTGCGCCGGCTCGCGACCGAGCTCGGGTGCCACTACACGTGCGAGCAACTCCCCGGAGATGCGCCCGAGGCAGACGCGCTCGCCGCCATCGGCAAGCTCAACGCCGACCCCCGCGTCACCGGGATCCTTGTCCTCCGTCCGATCCCCAAGCAGATGGACGAGGCCAGGCTCTACCGCCGCCTCGATCCCCGCAAGGACATCGAGGCCGTGCACCCAGACAACGCAGGCCTGCTCGCGCTCGGCCAGCCACGGTTCATCCCCTCCACGCCGGCCTCCGTCTTCTGGCTCCTCGACCGGTACGTCCAGTCGAAGGGCGGCGACCCGGCTTCGTACTACAACGGTCTCGACCTCGTGCTCGTCGGACGGTCGAACAACGTCGGCAAGCCGGCCCTCTGGCTAGGGCTCGCACGGAACGCCACCGTGATCAGCGCCCACGCCTACACGGCCCGGGCCGGCAGGCTGCACGAGCACACTCAGAGCGCGGATATCCTCGTCGTCGCCGCAGGTGTGCCACGTCTCGTCACGGGTGAGATGGTGAAGCCCGGGGCGATCGTGATCGACGTCGGCATCAACGCAGAGACCGATCCCGAGACCGGAAAGGTGCGGATGGTGGGTGATGTCGACACCGAGTCGGTGGCCGCCGTGGCCGAGGCCGTGTCCCCGGTGCCCGGCGGCGTCGGGCCGATCACCGACGTCTATCTTCTGCACAACACCGTGCTCGCAGCTCGGCTTCAGGCCCGGATCGGCGAGGGATGAATGCCACCGCGGACGCGGTCGACCGGTTCCTGCGGACTGCGGTCACGGGAGCCGCGACGCGCCGCGCCTACGAGGGCGATCTTCGCGACTTCTCGGGCTGGCTGGCCGCGCACGGCGCAGGACTGGAGGATGTGGATGCTCGCCTGCTTTCGGAGTACGCCTCGCAGCTCGGTCGCGGCCGACGCGGGCTCGCCCCTGCGACCGTCGCCCGGCGACTCTCGGCGGTGCGCTCGCTGCTGCGACACGCGCTCGGCCCCGAGCGCGTCCCGCGTGCCGCGATCGGCCCGCGAAGGTCACGCCGCCTCCCGCAAACTCCCAAGCTCGAGGAGATCGAGCAGGCGGTTGACGGTGCGGCCGGCGAGGGCCCGCTCGGTCTCAGGAACACGGCGCTGCTCGAGCTGACCTACTCCTGCGGTCTCCGGTCGGCAGAGGCGGTGGGGCTCGACCTGCAGGACGTCGACTTCGACCGCGAGCTCGTCCACGTTCGCGGCAAAGGGGGCAAGGAACGCGTGGTGCCGCTCGGCGAGGAGGCGGCGCTGCTCGTGGCGCGGTATCTCAGAGACGGCCGCCCGCTGCTGGCTCGCGGCGCCGAGGACGCGCTCTTCCTCTCCGTGCGCGGCCGGCGCCTCGACACGAGCGTGCTACGCAAGCTCACGCCCAACCCGCACCGTCTGCGGCATGCCTACGCCACGCATCTCCTGGAGGGCGGTGCCGACCTGCGCACGATCCAGGAGCTCCTCGGCCACTCCTCGCTCTCCACCACGCAGATCTACAGCCATGTCGACGCCAAGCGGCTACGACGCGTGTACGACCGCTCGCACCCACGCTCGTAACGTCCGGTGGCCGCCCACACGCCCTCGACCCGCTGGTAGGAACCGGCACGCGCAGGGCGAATCCGGACCTCCGCCGTGCCGACGACGATCGCCGATCCCGACCTCGACGCCTACCTGCTGCTCCTCGCCGGTCAGCGCTCGCCACGAACCGTCGACGCGTACCGGCGCGACCTGTCCGCGCTCGCAGTGCATCGCGGCGGACCCGCCGGCGCTGCGACAAGTGACGAGCTCGAGCTGTGGCTCGCGGCTATGCGCGCCGCCGGGCTCGCTCCGGCGACGGTCGCCCGCCGCCTCGCGGCCGCACGCTCGTACTACGCCCACCTCGTCCTTCTCGGCCGCCGTGCCGAGAACCCAGCTGCCGCCCTCACCCCGCCCCGACGTCCGCGCACGCTCCCGCGCGCCCTCTCGCCGGCCGAGGCCGAACGACTGATCGAGGCCGCGAACGGCTCGACCCCACGTGCGCTCCGCGACCGCGCTCTGGTCGAGCTTCTCTACGGCGCCGGGCTCCGCGTGTCGGAGGCTGTGGGGCTGGCGAGGAGCTCGGTCGATCTCGAAGGACGCATCGTGCGGGTGATCGGCAAGGGCAACAAGGAGCGGATCGTCCCCCTCGGCAGACCGGCGGCCGAGGCACTCCGGCGATACCTGGCCATGGGCCGCTCCCACCTCGACCGCCGGCACCGGCCCGATCTCTTCCTGAACGCCCGCGGTGGCGCGCTCACCCGCGCCGGCGCCTTCCTCATCCTCCGCAAGCTCGCAGACCGCGCGGGCCTCGAGCCCGGGCGGGTGCACCCACACCTGCTTCGGCACAGCTTCGCCACTCACCTCCTCGAGGGCGGCGCCGATCTGCGGAGCGTCCAGGAGATGCTCGGACACGCCGACCTCGCGACGACGGAGCGCTACACCCACGTCTCCGACCGGCGGCGCCGCGACGTGTACTTCGCGGCACACCCGCATGCGCGGCGGCGGCCCGCCGACGACGCGGCCCGCTCCTAATCTCTCAGGCGCCGGTTGCCGATAACGGCGGTATGGAACCGGCATCCCAGACCGCGATCGCGGTCATGCTCGCGGCAGGCTGGACAATGGTGTTCAGCGGGATCCGCAAGCGCCAGCTGGCGCTGCGGCGGCCGAAGCGGCGATGCCCATCGTGCGGCCACAAGATCGCCCGCACTGTCTGCAACCGTCACTGACGGGCGATCAGCTCCAGCAACCGCTGCTCGGTCCCGACCTCGGGATCGAGCAGCGTGACGTGCCCCAGCTTCCGCCCAGGGCGCGCTTGCTTCCCGTAGAGATGGACGCGCGCGCCCGGTACAGCCGCCAGCCCCTCGAGCGGCGGCACCCGGCCGATGAGATTCACCATCACCGCGCCGGCGGTAGCTCGTGTATCGCCGAGCGGCAATCCGAGGACGGCGCGAAGATGATTCTCGAACTGGCTCGTGACGGCGGCGTCGAGCGTCCAGTGTCCCGTGTTGTGGACGCGAGGCGCGAACTCGTTCGCCAGCAGACGGCCGTCGACCTCGAACAGCTCGACCGCGAGGACGCCGACGTAGTCGAGAGCCTCCAGCAGGCGCGAGCACAGCTCCTCCGCCGCCGCCTGATGGGCGCAGGCGACCAGGGCTCGGGACAGCTGCAGGATCCCGTTCGTGTGAACGTTCTCCGTCAGCGGCCAGAACCGAGTCTCGCCGTCCTGGGCACGCACGCCGATGATCGAGAGCTCGCGAGAAAACGGGACGATCGCTTCCGCCACCTCGTCAGGGCCAAGTTCTTCGACGACGTCCGCACGACGCTGTCCCTTCCCGTCGTATCCCAGGCGTCGTGTCTTGACGAGAGCGGGCACCCCGGTCTCGGCAAGCGTGCCGAACCGCGCCGCCTCGATCCCGAGCTCCCGGAAGAACCGCTTCTCGACGAGCCGATCCTGCCCACGTCGAAGCGCCGCAGCACCGGGCAGGCATCCCACAACTGCCGCCGCCTCGACAGGGACGTTCTCGAACTCGAACGTCACCGCGTCGCACCCGTCGGCCAGCCGAGCCAGGGCCGCAGGGTCGTCGTAGGCCCCGACGATCAGCTCCCCGACCCGCCCGGCGCAGGCGTCGACGTCCGGATCGAGGAAGCGGCAGGAGATCCCGAGCGGCAGCCCGGCGAGACCGAGCATGCGGCCGAGCTGACCGCCGCCGATCACGCCGACCGTGAGTGAACGGCTCACGCAGCGGGATCGGGCGCTGCGAGGACGGCCTCGCTCTGCAGGGCACGGAACACCCTGATACGTTCCGCCAGCACCTTGTCCGTCCGGCCCACGATCGTCGCGGCGAGGAGAGCGGCATTGACCGCACCGGCACGACCGATGGCCAGCGTTCCCACGGGAACCCCCGCCGGCATCTGCACGATCGACAGCAGCGAGTCGAGGCCGGAGAGCGCGCTCGACTCCACGGGGACCCCGAGCACGGGCAGCGTGGTCTTCGCCGCCACCATGCCGGGGAGGTGCGCCGCGCCACCGGCACCCGCGACGATCACGTGCAGCCCACGCTCCTCCGCTGTGCCGGCGTACTCCATCAGCAGGTCGGGCGTGCGATGCGCCGAGACGACACGTCGCTCGAAGGGCACATCGAGCTCCTCGAGCGTATCGGCGGCATGCCGCATCGTCTCCCAGTCGGAACGTGAGCCCATGATCAGGCCGACCTGCGGTTTTCGGCGCTTGCCTGGGCTCATCTCGCCTTGGCCTTCTTCGTCAGCAGCGCGGCGACCGAGCGGGCGGTCTTGCGCAGCTCGGCGTCCGCCTCGTCGTCGGCCGAGATGCTGTCCAGGATCTGGATCGTCTCACGCGCCGGCGTTCCGTTCTTGAAACACAGTGCCGCCAGGCGCCTCACTGCCTGGTTGGGATCGCGGGCAACGAGCTCGTGGAGGAGCGGCCTCAAGGAGTTGATGTCGCCAGGGTGGCCGCGCGAGAACGATTCGAGCGCGAGCAGCGCGCTGCCGCGGACGCCGGGGCTTTCGTCGTCGAGGCCACGGCGCAGCAGCTCGAACTTCTTGCGGAAGCGAAACTGCGCAAGCGACCGGTAGGCGAGCGCCCGCGTGCGATAGTCGGAATCACGCGCTGCGGCCTCGATCTCGTCGTCCCATTCCACGCGGAGCGCGGCGAGCTCCCTCTCCTTGCCTTCGCCGGCATACTGCTCGGCGAGCGCGGCAGCCTCGGACAGGCCCACGTCAGGCTCCGACCGCCGACAGTGACCGCGGCGCCGGTCCGACGTAGCGTGCGGAGGGACGGACGAGGCGGCCGAGCCGCTTCTGCTCCAGGATGTGGGCCGACCAGCCCGCGGTGCGCGAACAGCCGAACATGGCGGGTGCGAGCTCCGGCGGGACGCCGGCCACGTCGAGGACGACAGCCGACCAGAACTCGACGTTCGTGGCGAGCACACGATCCGGGCTGCGACGGGCAAGCTCGTCCAAGGCCACGCGCTCGAGCTCCTCGGCGACATCGAATCGTGGCGAGCCGAGGCGTGCGGCCGTGCCACGGAGCAGGCGGGCGCGTGGATCCTCGGCCCGGTAGACGCGGTGGCCGAATCCCATCAGCCGCTCCTTGCGGTCGAGCAGGCCGGTGACGTAGCCGCGCACGTCGCCGGAGGCCGCAGCGGCGTCGAGCAGCGGCAGCACCCGGGCCGGGGCGCCGCCGTGAAGTGGCCCGCTCAGCGCTCCCACGCCGGCCGAGAGCGCGGCGCCGCAGTCGGCTCCTGTGGAGGCAACGACCCGCACCGTGAACGTGGAGGCGTTGAGACCGTGCTCGGCGGTGCAGATCCAGTAGGTGTCGATCGCCTCGACATGGCTTGGGTCGGCCTCGCCGCGCCATTCGAGCAGGAACCGCTCGGCTGCGGTGCGGCCGGCTGCGACCGTCGCCTCCGGCACACGGTTCCGATGCCCGTCCGCGATTCGCGCGGATTGCGCCGCCACCGAGAGCATTGTCGCCGAGAGGCGGCGCAGGTCGCGCTTCGCCTCCTCGTCGTCGATGTCGATCAGCTTGTGCAGCCCCCACTCGCCGGAGAGCCGGGCCACCGCCCACTGCAGATCGGCCGGGGCGTCGCCGGTGAGATTGCCGCCCTCGTATGGCGCAACGGGCTCGAGACCAGGCTCGGGCTCGCCGTCGACCAGCAGCCCCCACACGTGCTCGAAAGGCCGGGCGCCGACGAGCTCCTCGATGTCCACCCCGCGGTAGCGCAGCGCACCACCGTCGCGGTCGGGCTCTGCAATCTCCGTCTCGAAGGCGACAACACCCTCCAGACCCGGCTTGAACTCGCTCATGCGCAGGGCTCCCTCTCGTCGCGGTGGGTTGGCCTGACGGTACCTGAGCCTCGCCGCAGGCCCCGTCTCTATCCTCAGTGGGACGGCTGCTCCCTGTCCCGGACGTCAGCCGGCCGCCGACCCGCAGCGTCTTTTCGGAGCACACGCCCCCAAGGAGGAGCCTTTCATGAACGGTCGCAAGAAGGTCACCGTCGTCGGTGCCGGGAACGTGGGCGCGACATGCGCGTACGCCGTCGCCCGCGCCGACTACGCCGACGTGGTGCTCGTCGACATCATTCCGAACTTCCCGCAGGGTAAGGCCTTGGACCTGAACCAGACCGGCTCGATTGCGGGGTTCGAGCCGAACATCGTGGGTACGAACGGCTACGACGAGACAAAGGGCTCCGACGTCGTGGTGATCACCGCCGGCCGGCCGCGCTCGCCGGGCATGAGCCGCGACGACCTTGTGCAGACGAACGAGGCGATCGTCGGATCGGTCACGAAGGAGATCGTCCGGCGCTCCCCCAAAGCCGTGCTGGTCGTCGTCTCGAACCCGCTCGATGCGATGTGCCATGTGGCCAGGGCAACGTCGAACTTCCCCAAGGAGCGTGTCGTCGGCATGGCCGGCATCCTCGACACCGCCCGCTTCGCTGCGTTCATCGCCTGGGAGACGGGAATGTCCGTTCGTGACGTCCAGGCGATGGTGCTCGGCGGCCACGGCGATCAGATGGTGCCCGTCGTCTCCGCCACGACCGTGGGCGGCGTGCCGCTGGAGCAGCTGACGACGAAGGCGAAGATCGCGAAAATGGTCGAGCGGACGCGCAAGGGCGGCGGCGAGATCGTCAACCTGCTCGGGACGTCGGCCTGGTACGCGCCCGGTGAGGCAGCGGCGCAGATGGTCGAATCGATCTGCCTCGACCAGAAGCGTGTCCTGCCCTGCACCGCGCTGCTCGAGGGGGAGTACGGGATCGACGGCCTCTACATGGGCGTGCCGACGAAGCTCGGCGCGAGCGGCATCGAGGGGATCGTCAACCTCAAGCTCACGGCCGACGAGAAGAAGATGCTGAAGGCCTCGGCTGCCGCTGTCGCCGACGTCGTATCCGTCCTCAAGGCGAGCTGAGGGGAGCCCCGCCGTGGATCTCGGGCTCTCCGGTCGCACTGCGATCGTGCTCGGTGCGACGTCGGGGATGGGGCTGGCGATCGCGGAGGCGCTTGCCGGAGAGGGTGCCAACGTCACCATGCTCGGACGGCGTCGGGAGCTCCTGGAACGGGAGGCGGCGCGGCTGGGAGCGCTCGCGGTACGCGGAGACCTCACCAACCCGCGAGCGCTCGAGAGCGTCGTCGACAAGACGGTCGCCGCGTTCGGCGGGATCGACATCCTCGTGCTGAACGGCGGCGGGCCACCGGCTGGTCGTGCGCTGGAGCTCACGCCAGAGGCGATCGAAGCAGCGTTCGAGCTGCTCCTCGTCCCGCACATCCGGCTCGTCCGGCTGGCGCTGCCGCACCTCAGGGCCTCCGACGCCGGACGGGTGATCGCGATCGAGAGCACGTCGGTCACCGAGCCGCTTCCGAACCTCGCGCTGTCGAACGCGGTGCGTCCCGGCGTGGCCGGCTGGCTGAAGACGCTCGCGGACGAGCTCGGCCCCGAGGGCATCACCGTCAACACGGTGGCGCCGGGTCTGATCGACACCGATCGCGGGCGAGCGATGCATCCGGAGGGTGTGCCGGCCGGGCGTCTGGCGGCGATCCCGCTGCGTCGGACCGGGGAAGCGCAGGAGGTCGCAGCCGTCGTCGCGTTCCTCGCCTCCCGGCCCGCGTCCTACCTCACGGGCACGGTGATACGCGTCGACGGCGGCTCAGGGCGGGCCATCGCATGAAGCGCGTCGGCTTCTACGGGTTCGCCGCGGTCCTGGCGCTGGTCGCCTTCCTCTCCTTCCGGATCCCCACCGGCGAGTTTCTGTACGTCCCGCGCGACATGCAAAGCCTGCAGGGGAAGGTCAAGGTGGAGGGCGGCAAGGCGCCGGACGCCAAGGGCGGGATCTTCTACGTCGACGTCTCGGTGCGTCGCTCGACCTGGCTCGAGAAGGTCCTGCCGTTCCTCGAGCCGGACGGGGCAACCGCGATCGATGCCGACGACTACCTCTCGCCCGGCTCGGATTTCGACGAGCAGCACGACGCAGCGCTCAGGGAGATGGCGCGCTCCGAGGAGATCGCCGCCGCGGTGGCGCTCCGCGAAGCGGGGTTCGAGGTCAAGTCGCGGCCGCGCGGCGTGCTCGTCGACTATGTCGAGGACTGGTCGCCGAGCAAGGGCAAGATCAAGACCGGCGACCTGATCGTCGAAGTCGGCGGCCGCCGCGCCCTGACACCACGTGCGCTCCGGGAGGCGGTCGGGAACGTGAGGCCCGGCGAATCGGTGGTCGTCACCTTCGAACGCGGCGAGAAGACGCTCGAGCTCACGCTCCGCACGATCGACTCCCCCCGCGAGGCCGGCCGGCCCGTGATCGGCATCATCGTGGCGCAGGCGGCCCGCATCGAGCTGCCGGTGGAGGTGACGATCGACCTCGGCGACGTCGGCGGCCCGTCCGCCGGTCTGCCGTTCGCCCTGGAGGTCCTGCAGCGGCTTGGTCGCGACGTCGACCGCGGGTACCGGGTGGCCGCGACCGGGGAGATCGAGCTCGACGGCTCGCTCGCGCCGATCGGCGGGATCAAGCAGAAGACGACGGGTGTTCGCCGAAGCGGCGCCGAGGTCTTTCTCGTGCCCGTGGAGAATCTCGCGGAGGCGCGGAAGTATGCGAAGGGGATGCGGGTGATCGGCAGCCACACGTTCAAGGAGGCGCTCCGAGCTCTGGCCGCCCTGCCGAAGCGGTGAACGGTCACCCCCCTTTCGGGTGGTCCGACGCTCGCGACTCCGCTAATTGCGCGCATTTCCGCGGCGACTGCCCTTGCCCTGGCTGCTCGGCATCGCCAGAATCGCGTAGTCCGACGGGGGCCACGCCTTCTTAGCAAGCCACGCCATGCGCAATCGCGACCTATTGAACTGCACCGACTGCTACTTTCGCCAGATGAGCCTCTGCGCGATCCCCGGCGACGTCGTCTGCCCCACGTTCCGGGCGGCGACGATCACGGGCCGCCTCGGGCCGCCACGGCCGGAGCCGCCGCGACCCAACCTCGTGCTCGTCGGCACCGCACAGCCATCCGGTCTCGTCCGCCGGACCGCCACGATCACGGCATGAGCGAGCAGCCCACGACAGGAGGCGTGCCGCCGCGTATCCCGTCCGATCGAGCCGGCGGTCGGGACATCCCGTGGCGGCTCATCGCGCTCGCGGCCATCGGCCTCTACGTGATCCTCTTTCTCGTTCTCAACCGGCGCAAGGTCGAGGTCGACTTCGTCTTCTTCTCCCCTCGCGTCTCACTGATCGTGGCGCTCGTCGTGGCCGCTGCGGCAGGGTTCGTCGGCGGCTGGCTCTCCCACCACTTCCGTCGCAAGTAGACACGCCAGGGGCCAGACCCCTGGCGCTTCAGTCCTATCGCGCCTGGGTGGTTCCTGCCGCCACGGTTCGCGGCACTTCTTCCAACATGGCGGCGAGCATCGAGATGCCCTCGTCGATCCGCTCCGGCGACTCGTAGCTGAAGGCGAGGCGCGCGGCGCTCGTGCCCCCGGCACCGTCCGGGAAGAAGTCGGCTCCCTTGACAAAGGTCACGCCCTTCTCCGTGGCCCACCGGAGAAGCTCGGCGGTATCCACCCCGGGCCCGAACTCGACCCACAGGAAGTAGCCGCCGTCGGGCCGGCTCCAGCTCACGCCGGGCGGCATCTCGCGCTCGAGCGCGCCGAGCATCGCGTCCTTCTGCGCACGCAGCAGGCCGTTGACCCGCGCCAGGTTGGTCTCGAAGGCGCTCCGGACGAACAGCTCGTGGATGATCGCCTGCGGCAGGAGCGACGGCGAGATGTAGGTGGACGAGGCGCGATCCTCCACCGCCGCCCGAAGCTCCTCCGGCACGACGAACCAGCCGACGCGAAGCCCGGGCGCGGCGGCGGTCTTCGAGAACGACGACGTGAACGTGACCCGCGTCCCGCCCTCGAGCTCGTGAAGCGAGGCGACCGGGGCGCCCTCGTAGCGCACAAGGCGGTACGGGTCATCCTCGAGCACGTCGATCCCGTGCGCGACCGCGAGCTCGACCAGCCGGCGGCGGCGCTCGAGCGTCAGCGTGCGCCCGCTCGGGTTCTGGAACGTCGGGATGACGTATAGGAACGAGATGTCGCCGCCCCGCGTGATCTCGGCCTCCAGGGCCTCGAGATCGAGACCGTCGTCATCCTGCGGGACGGCGACCACCTCGACGCCCTCCCAGCCCAGCAGCTTCAAGGGGCGATCGTAGGTCGGCGCCTCGACGAGGACGCGTCCCGGTCGGCGCGCCAGCTGCGCGGCAACGTAGAAGACGAAGCCCTGCAACCCCCCTGCGGTCACGATCACGCGTGCAGGGTCGACAGCATGCTGAGCGGCGATCAGCTCCCGTAAGGGGCCATACCCTCCGCCCGCTCCGTACGAGAGGATCGTCTTGCCATCGCGCGCGAGCGCCGCGCGCGCGCAGTCCGCGATCAGATCCTCGTCGATGCAGGCAGGAGTCGGCGCCCCGCGGGCAAAGGAGATCGGTGCCATGCCGCCCAGGCTACCTGGAGAGAACGCTTCTGCTACCGTGGCAACGAGGTGCGACATGGGGTCGCGCCGTGAGATCTGCTTCTTTCGGCTCCAGTCAACGGGTTCGAGGGTCGTGTCGGATCTCGAATCCAACTGAGGAGTCGAAGAAAACGTGGAATCACCAAGCTTTGCTGCGCTCGGCGTGAGCGCAGATCTCGTCGCTGCGCTCGAGGCGCGCGGCATCACCGCGCCCTTCCAGGTACAGGAGCGCGCGATCCCGATCGTGCTCGCCGGTGGCGACCTGCTCGCCAAGTCGCCGACGGGCTCGGGCAAGACGCTCGCGTTCGCCGCGCCGATCGTCCAGCTCACCGACAGCAGCCATGGCAGGCCGTCCTCGCTCGTGCTGGTCCCGACACGGGAACTGGCCTTCCAGGTCGCAGACGAGCTGTCGACGCTGGCCAAGGCGCGCGGCCTGTCGGTCGCGACGGCGGTCGGCGGGGTCGCGCTCGGGCCGCAGGCGAAGAGCGCCGCCAAGTGCCACGTGCTCGTCGCCACGCCGGGCCGGTTGCAGGATCTCATCGATCGCCGCCTGGTGACGCTCGACGAGGTACGGATCCTCGTCCTGGACGAGGCCGATCGCATGCTGGACATGGGCTTCAAGCCGCAGGTGGACAGGATCGTGCGGCGGCTCTCGGACGACCGGCAGACACTGTTCTTCTCCGCCACGCTCGACGGCGAGGTGGGTGAGCTTGCCCGCGCGTACACGCATGGGGCGGTCCGCGTCGAGGCGGCCCTGCCGTCAGAGGCGCAACCTGGAGAGATCGCGCACCAATTCGTACCGGTGACCGCCGAGAACAAGGTGGAGACCCTCGTCGAGCTGCTCCGTGCCGAGCGCGGGCTGGCACTCGTGTTCGTGCGGACGAAACGGGGTGCCGAACGGCTCGAGAAGCGGCTGCGTCAGCACGACGTCGTGGCCGAGACGCTGCACGGGGACAAGCCCCAATCCGCGCGCACCAGAGCTCTGGCGCAGTTCGAGTCGGGCAAGGTGACGACGCTGATCGCGACCGACGTCGCGGCCCGTGGTCTCGACCTTGATGACGTGACGCATGTCATCAACTTCGATCCGCCGGAGGACGGGAAGGCCTATACGCACCGTGTCGGCCGCACCGGCCGCGCCGGACGCTCCGGGACCGGCATCACGCTCGTGCTTCCCGAGCAGCAGGCCGATGTCAGCCGCGTCGCACATCTCAACGGGCAGCGCGAGCGGTTCGAGGAGACGGGGATGAAGGTCGCCGCGCCTCGGCTCGTCTACAGCTCCCGCGGGCGCCGCTCCAAGTGGGGGCCGCCCTCCAAGCGCCGCGCCATCTGACCTCTGCCCGGCTAGGCCCAGCCGGAGCCGGGTCTCCAGAGCGGTTCGTCTCTCCCAGCCATAGCGTTCGCGCTGCGGGCCAGGATGAAGAGCAGGTCGGCGAGGCGGTTGAGGTAGACGCAGACGGGCGGGCTCAGCTGGTGGGCTGTGGCGGCTCCGAGCACAGCCAGCTCGGCGCGCCGGCACACCGTCCGGGCGACGTGGAGTGCGGCCGCGGCCTGCGTACCACCCGGCAACACGAAGCTCGTCAACTCGGCGAGCCGGTCGTTGAAGAGGTCGCAGTCACGCTCGAGGGCGTCGACCTGACCCTGCTCGATACGGAGCCGCCCTTCGACCTCAGGCGGCACCGTGAGATCGGCCCCCAGATCGAACAGCTCGTTCTGCACGCGCTCGAGCACCGCGACGATCTCGGCCGGGCACTCGAGAGCCAGCACCGCCCCGAGCGCCGAGTTCAGCTCGTCCACGCTCCCGGACGCCGCGATCCGCGAGTCGAGCTTGGAGGTGCGTGTCCCGTCGCCGAGCGAGGTCTCCCCCGCGTCGCCGCCGCGCGTGTAGATGCGGGTCAGGCGGACGGGCTCGTCGCGATCGCGGGCCATGCCGCGACTCTAGATGGCCCCAGCCGTTCACCGCACGCTGCTTGGTCGTGAACGCCCCCGACCGCACCCCAATCACCGATCAATCATCCAGTGCGGCGTAGACGCCGCACTAGACGCGGGGGCGTAGACGCCGCCAGAATGGTGCGCCCTTGCGGCGGGCCGTTCGCGTGATCGCGTCGGGGCTCAGGCGGGACGACAGCGAGCGGCTGGACAGCTCGGCACAGAGCACCGCCGACGCCGCCGGGCCGCGCTCGCCGTAGTGAACGCCCTCGGCGTCGAAGGTGGGCGCCGCGCACCATCCCCCCTCGCCCAGCTCGTATACCTCCTGCTCCTCGACGAAGAGGCCTGCCTGGGCGAAGAGCTTCGTCCAGCCGGCGACATCCTCTTGGCGGAACCAGACGTGATCGCCCGGTTCGCCGGTCGGGACGGTCACCAGCAGCCGTCCGGCCGGCGCCAGCACCCGGCGCAGCTCCCGCAGCGCATCGACTCGTGCCCCCTCGTCGGTCGACCCGGCGTGGCCGTAGTGCGCGTTGTCCGCGCCTACATGCTCGAGCGTGGAGACGAGCAGGATCGTCCTGAAGCTCCCGTCCGCGAAGGGTAGTGAGCGCACGTCGGCCTCGATCGCCTCCAACCCGGGAACTTCGGCCACGGCGAGATCGACTCCGGTCAGCCTCCCCCGGCACGCAGCGATGAGCGCGGCGAGGTACGAGGGCTCGGCGAAGGCGTAGCCCACCTCGAGTACGGGGCCGTCCGGCGGTACACGGGAGAGTACCCAGGGGATCTCGATCAGCCGTTCGTCCGTCCCGGCCGGGGCAGTCAGCAGGCGCGGCCGCTCGCCGCGCGCCCGTGCTCCGGCTGCGAGGGCAACGGCGTCGTCGAGGAGCCTGACCCGCTCGAACTCGGTGGCCCCCGCCAGTTCGTGGACGAGCGTCGCGACCGACAGCGTCCCCTCGGCGAGCTTCGCCAGGCAGCGCTCGCGGGCCTCGTCCTCCGGAGCACGTCGGAGGATGAGCGCGTAGAGCAGCTCGACCACCTCCTCGTCCGTCGGCTCTTGCAGCTTGAGGTAGGCGAGGAGACGGCTGTCCACAACTCACTCCTGGGTGTATCGGTAGAACCCGTGCCCGGTCTTCCGGCCGAGGCGGCCGGCAGCGACGTACTGGCGCAGCAGGGGGCAGGGTGCGTACTTCGGATCGCCGAGGCCGCGATGCAGCACCTCCATGATCGCGACGCAGGTGTCGAGGCCGATCAGGTCGGCCAGGGCCAGCGGGCCCATCGGATGCGCAAACCCGAGCTTCGCGATCGTGTCCACCGCCTCGGGTTCGGCCACGCCCTCGAGCACTGCGTAGGCGGCTTCGTTGACGAAGGGCATGAGGATGCGATTGGCGACGAAACCGGGGAAGTCGCGGGCTTCGGCCGGCGTCTTGCCCAGGTCGCGCGCGAGCTGCGCGACCGCTTCCGCGGTCTCGTCGGAGGTCTGGACGGCGCGGATCACCTCGACCAGCGCGAGCACCGGCACCGGGTTGAAGAAGTGCATGCCGATCACACGGTCGGGACGCCTGGTCACCGCCGCCAGCTCGGTGATCGGAATCGACGACGTGTTCGTGGCCAGCACCGCCGCCTCCGGGAACACCGAGTCGGCGCGCCGGAAGATCTCCTTCTTCACCTCGGCGTCCTCCACGACCGCCTCGATCATCAGGTCGGCCGGCGCGATCTCGGGCACATGCTCGATGCGCTCGAGGACCGTATCGGGCTCCGGCCCACCCTTCTCGTGGAGCTTGGCGAGGCTCTTGGCGATCACGGCGAGACCGCGCTCGACTGCGTTCTCCTGGGCGTCGTACAGCAGGACCGACCGGCCCGAGACCGCCACCACCTGGGCGATGCCGGCCCCCATCTGCCCTGCACCGACGACCAGGACACGCTCGAATGTCATGCCGGGAGTATCCCCCGCCGGCGGCGGCGACGGAGCAGAGCGAGGGCCAGGCCGATCACGCCGAGAAACCAGACGATGCCGACGATGAGCCTGATGCCGTTTCCACGCGGCTCGTCGACGTTCGCGAGCAGGAACGTCGGGTTGGTGATGCCGCAGGAGTCGACCGTGGGCGTAGCCTCGCTCCGGCCCGCGACCACGCCGAGGTCGACGCCCCGAGGCAGGATGTCTCCTCGTGCGTCGACGAGCTCGGGGCCGCGGAGCTCGACCTCCCGGCCGAGCTCACCCTTCACCGGCTGCAGAACCCTGAAGCGATAGATCGTGAGCGTGCCGGGGCCCGGACGCTCGCTGAGGATCCTGCCGACGAACACGATCGGCGCAAGCTCGATCCGCTCGTTGACCGGGATGTTCGGGCACGAGGGCGGCTCGGCCGCCACGGCGGACGACGCGAGCGCACCGGTGAAGGCGGCCAGCAGGATCGTGAGCGCTACGGCGCGACGGCCGACGATGGTCACACCTCGAGCAGGAGGGCGTCGCCCTGGCCACCGCCCGAGCAGATCGCCGCCAGTCCGAGCCCGCCGCCCGAGCGCCGCAACTCGTGTACGAGCGTGCCGACCAGGCGGCCGCCCGAGGCACCGATCGGGTGCCCGAGCGCGACGGCCCCACCGTTGACGTTCACGATGTCCTCGTTCGCACCCAGCAGCCGCGTCGAGTGGAGCGACACCGAGGCGAAGGCCTCGTTGATCTCGACACGGGAGACGTCCGCGGCGGCCCGGCCCGCGAGCTCGAGCGCCCGGGCGGCCGCGCCTGCCGGCGTGCGGGCCAGAAACGCGTACTCGTCGGCCACGTACGCATGCTCCACGATCGTGGCCAGCGGCTCCAGGCCGCGGGATCGCGCCCAGCCCTCATCGCAGACGACGACGCACGACGCCCCGTCGTTGACCCCAGGGGCGTTCCCGGCCGTGGTCGTGCCGTCCGGATCGAAGACAGGACGGAGGGAGGCGAGCTTCTCGAGCGTTGTGTCGGCGCGGACGCTCTCGTCGGCGGTCAGCTCGCCGGCCGGGACGAGCTCGTCGTCGAATCGACCGGCTGCCTGGGCGGCTGCGGCTCGCTGGTGCGAGCGAAACGCCCACGCGTCCTGCTCCTCCCGTGAGAGCCCGAGCTCGCGGGAGACACTGGACGCCTGCGCCACCATGTGTAGGCCGTCGAAGGTCGACGTCAGCCCGTCGAACACCATGTGATCGAGCACCTCGCCGTGACCGAGCCGGTAGCCAAACCGTGCCTTGGGCAACAGGTAGGGGGCGTTCGACATGGATTCCATGCCGCCGGTGACGACCACATCGTGCCGGCCCGCCTTGATCATCAGATCGGCGAGTTGCACCGCGCGTGCGCTCGAAGCGCACACCTTGTTGATCGTGTCGGAGGGCACGTCCTTGGGAACGCCCGCGGCGATCGCAGCCTGCCGCGCTTGCGCCTGGCCGACGCCGGCCTGCAGCACCTGCCCCATCACGACGTAGCCGACCTCCACCGGGTCGATGCCGGCACGCTCGAGCCCGGCGCGGATCGCGATCGCGCCGAGATCGACCGCCGAGAGCTTCGCCAGCCCGCCGCCGAGCTTGCCGAACGGCGTGCGCACGGCCGCCAGGATCACCGAACGTCGCATCGCTGGCAGAGTAGTCGTGGATGCGATCGCTGGGCGCCGCCACCCTGCTCGCTGCTGCCATCGCCGTGGGCGGGGCCGGCGCGGCCCACGCTGCGCGCCTGGCCACGTGCGAGGCGATCTCGCCGGGCGAGGTCGCCCGGCTCCTCGGAGTCCCGGTCACGCGCACGGCCGTGCGGGACGGTGCCTGCATCTTCACACCGCGCGGACTGGCCGACGTGCTCGTCGCGCGTTCCTCGGCGCAGCCCGCGCAGTGGTACGCGGACACGGAGCGCGCAGCGAAGCGGTGGTCGCCCACGCGCGTGCCGCGCCTCGGAAGGCAGGCGATCCGCTGGGAAACGGCGACGGGAGGGGGCCTCGTCGGCAAGTCCCGTTCGCGGGCGATCGCCGCCGTGTCGGGCCGGGAGCGCTTGCTCGTCGCCGCCGTGAGCCCCGCCGGTGGCCCTGCGCTCCCGTCGTGGAAGCGGCTGATCGCGGTGGCACGGCGCGCCTTTACTTGACGCTCGGTCACGGCGGGCCCTACTCTGGACACGATGACTTCCGCTGCGGCCATCTGGTGCTGGTTCCGGCGCCACGGGCGAGGCGGGAGCGTGGGCTAGGCGGCACACGACCCTGGATTTGCCCAGACCTCCGCAGGAGGTCTTTTTCGTTCTGAACAGATGACGACCACGATCAACACGGATCTGCTCACTCCGCTCGGGGCGTACCTCCGCCTGCGTCCGGGCAGCCGGGCCAGCTTCCTGCTGGAATCGGTCGAGCAGGGCCGCCTCGGCCGCAACTCGTGGATGGGCACGGGGTCGCGCATCGTCAGCTTCGAGGAGGCCGAGCACGAGCGGGCGCCGGTCGTCGGCTTTCTCGCGTACGACGAGGTCGTCAAGCTCGAGCCGAAAGTGCAGCTGCCACCGGAGGGGCGCGACCTGCCTGCCAGCCGTGTGATCGTGTGCGAGACGCTCGTGCGCTTCGATCACGGCGCAGGAGTCGCGGAGGTGCTTGCCGGTGACCCCGACCATGTCGCGACCCTGCTCGCCGCCGACGTCTCACCTGACGCACTCGCTCGCGACCGGAGGGGAGTGTCCGGCGAGCTCATGCGCTTCCCCACGCAGGAGCGCTACGAGGCCATGGTGCGGCGCTGTCAAGAGCACATCGTGGCCGGGGATGCCTTCCAGATCGTCCCGTCGCAGCGGGCGGAGCGACCCACCTCCGCCTCGGCCCTCGATCTCTACCGGGCGCTTCGCCGCATCAACCCGAGCCCGTACCTGGTGCTGCTCGAGCTCGAGGAACTCGCGCTCGTCTGCTCGTCGCCCGAGCGTCTCGTCGCGTGCGTCGACGGCCGCGCCCACGTCAATCCGATCGCCGGCACCACCGAGCCCACCGTGGGCGACGTGGAACGCCTGCTCTCCTCGGAGAAGGACAAGGCCGAGCACGTGATGCTCGTCGACCTCGCCCGCAACGACCTCTCCCGGGTCTGTCGCGCCGGCACCGTGCACGTGGAGCGGTTCATGGAGGTCGAGCGCTTCTCACACGTCTCGCACCTCGTGTCCGAGGTCGTGGGCGAGATCAGGCCGGGCGTCACCCCGTTCGACGTCTTGCGGGCCTGCTTCCCGGCGGGAACGGTCTCCGGGGCGCCCAAGGTGCGCGCGATGCAGATCATCTCCGAGCTCGAGGGCTTCCGGCGGGGGCCCTACGCGGGTGCGGTGCTCTACGCGCTCCCGGACGGCACCATGGACACATGCATCACGTTGCGCTCGATCGTGCTCGTCGACGGAGTCGCGCACATGCAGGCCGGGGCCGGGGTCGTCGCGGACTCCGACCCGGCGGCGGAACACGAGGAGTGCTTGCGCAAGCTTGCGGCGCTCGAGGCGGCGATCGAGCTCGCGGAGCGCGAGTTTGCACGATGATCGGGGCGACGCGATGAAGCTGCTGATGATCGACAACTACGACTCGTTCACGTACAACCTCGTCCACCTGCTCGAGGAGCTCGGTGCCGAAGTGATCGTGCGGCGAAACGATGCGATCACGCCCGACGAGGCCGCGGCCCTCGCGCCAGACCGCCTGGTCATCTCCCCGGGCCCCGGTCGGCCCGCCGACGCGGGCGTCTCGCTGGAGCTCGTGCGCCGGCTCGGCCCCACCATGCCCACGCTCGGAGTCTGTCTCGGGCACCAGGCGATCGTCGAGGCCTACGGCGGCACCGTGGGTCAGGCGCGGGCGTTGCTACACGGCAAGTCCAGCGAGATCACCCACGACGGCGCCACCGTCTACAGCGGGCTGCCGGAGCGCCTCGTGGTGGGCCGGTACCACTCGCTCGCGGCAACGTCGGTTCCCGACGTGCTGACCGTCACCTCGAGAACCGCGGACGGCGAGGTGATGGGCGTGCGGCACGCGACGCATCCCGTCGAGGGCGTCCAGTTCCACCCCGAGTCGGTGCTCACGCCCGACGGCCCGGCGATGCTTCGGAACTTCCTCCTGTGATCGCTGTGGCGCTGGACGACCTGCTCGCCGCTCGCTCACTCGATCGCACACGGGCGCGTGCGGTGATGGGGCTCGTGATGGACGGCGAGGCCACTCCGGTGCAGATCGCCGGATTGCTGGTGGCACTGCGCGCCAAAGGCGAGACGGCCGAGGAGATCGCCGGGTTCGCGGAGGCGATGCGCGAACGCATGGTGCCGGTCACCATCGGCCGCCACACCATCGACGTGGTGGGCACCGGCGGTGACGGCAGGCATACCTTCAACATCTCCACGGCGGCAGCGCTGGTCGCCGCCGCGGCGGGCGCGGCTGTTGCCAAACACGGCAATCGCGCAGCGAGCTCACCCGCGGGCGCAGCGGACGTGCTCGAAGCGCTCGGGCTCGTGATCGAGCAGACACCCGAGCGCATCGCCGCCTCCGTCGAGACGCTCGGCTTCGGCTTCATGTTCGCGCGCGCCCATCATCCGGCGATGAGGCATGCCGCGCCTGTCCGGCGGGAGCTCGGCACGCGCACCGTGTTCAATGTGCTCGGACCTCTGTGCAACCCTGCCGGGACCTGCGACGGGGTGTTCGGGGTGTACGACGCGGCTCTCGCCCGGATCTACGCCGAGGCGCTGGCGGCACTGGGCTCTCGGCGGGCGTTCGTCGTACATGCCGACGACGGCACCGACGAGATCTCGCCGTCGTGCCCGACCCTCGTGGTCGAGGTCGTGAGCGGCTCGATCGAGGAGTGGGAGCTCGACCCACGCGCACTGGGCATCTACCCCTCCCCGCCGGAGGATCTGCGGGGTGGTACGCCCGAGGAGAACGCGGCCGCGATGCGGGCCCTGTTCGCGGGCGAGCGGGGCGGGCGGCGGGACGCCGTGGTGCTGAACGCCGGCGCCGCCCTCGCCGCGGCCGGGATCGTGGCCGACATCGGCGAGGGCCTCGGTCTCGCCGAGTCGACGATCGACTCGGGAGCGGTCACCGAACGCCTGCGCCAGGTGGTGGAATCCAGTCGTGGGTGAGTTCACACACGCGCTCGGACAACCCGGTCTGCAGGCCATCGCCGAGATCAAGCGCCGGTCGCCCTCGGCCGGTGACCTCCGCCCGGACGCCGACCCTGCCGCGATCGCAGCCGCGTACGGGCGCGCCGGGGCAGCGGCGATCTCGGTGCTGGTGGACGAGCGCTTCGGGGGGAGCTGGGACGACCTGCGGGCCGCCCGTGGGGCAACCGCCACGCCGCTCCTGGCCAAGGGCTTCTTTTCCACGGAGGAGCATCTGCGTACTGCGAAGGAGGCCGGGGCGAGCGCCGCGCTGCTCCTGCTGCGAGATCTCGACGACGCGGCGGTCGCGCATCTGATGCGGTTCGCCCGCGGACTTGGGCTCGACACGCTCGTCGAGGCCCACGACGCCGAGGAGCTGGATCGCGGCATCGCGCTCGGCGCCCCCGTGCTGGGCGTCAACGCGCGTGATCTTTCGGACTTCTCGATCAACAGGCAGCGGCAGCTCGAGCTGCTGCGGCGGATCCCCGGGGACAGGGTCGTGGTGGCGGAATCCGGCATCCACACGCGCGCGCAGGGTGCGAGCGCGGAGCTCGCGGGCGCTGACGCGATCCTCGTCGGCTCCGCGTTGATGAAGGCGCCCGACCCGGCGGCGAAGCTCCGTGAGCTGCTGCGGCGTCCACTGATCAAAGTGTGTGGGCTGACCCGCGAGGAGGACGTGGCCGTGGCCGTCGAGGCGGGCGCCGATCTGCTCGGGTTCATCCTCGTAGCCGAGAGCCCGCGGGCCGCGGACGCGGTGCTGGAGACGCCCGACACCGTGCTCTCGGTGGCGGTCTGGGTCGGTGCCGCCGGCGCAACGGGCGCCGATCTCGACCAGGTGCACGCGGTCGAAGAGGGCAAGGTGCGGGGCCGTGAGGCGGTTCTCCTGTGGCAGGGCGAGCCGGTGGCGCGCGTGCTCGACCTGCCCTGGCAGGAAACGGATCCGGCGCACTGGGCACGGGCCGCGGAGGCGAAGGGCCGGGTCGTCCTCGCGGGACGGTTGAGCGCGGGCAACGTCGGGGAGGCGATTCGCGCCGTCCGTCCCTGGGCGGTGGACGCCGCTTCGTCGCTCGAGGCATCGCCCGGGATCAAGGATCCGGACAAGGTGCGCGACTATGTGAAGGAGGCCAACGCCGCATGACGTCCAACGTGGTTTCGACCTTTGGCCCGTACGGCGGCCGCTACGTGCCGGAGACGTTGATCCCGGCGCTGGACGAGCTCACCGCAGCGTGGGCCCAGGCCAGGGCCGACCCTTCGTTCCGCGACGAGCTCGACGCATTGCTCCACACCTACGTCGGCCGCCCCTCTCCCCTCACGCTGTGCGAACGATTCCAGCCGGGCCGGCGGCTCTACCTGAAACGAGAGGATCTCAACCACACGGGCGCGCACAAGATCAACAACGCGCTCGGGCAGGCGCTGCTGGCGCGGCGGCTCGGGAAGCACAGGATCATCGCCGAGACCGGCGCCGGCCAGCACGGCGTCGCCACGGCAACGGCCTGCGCGCGCTTCGGCCTCGAGTGCGTCGTCTACATGGGCTCCGAGGACATGCGCCGGCAGCGACCGAACGTCGACCGAATGCACCTGCTCGGAGCAACGGTCGTGCCGGTCGAGTTCGGGACGCGCACGCTCAAGGAGGCGACGAGCGAGGCGATCCGTGACTGGATCACCAACGTCGAGACGACGCACTACATCATCGGCTCGTGTGTCGGGCCCGCCCCCTACCCCGAGCTGGTGCGCGAGCTGCAGGCGGTGATCGGCCACGAGGCTCGCGAGCAGATGCTGTCGGCCGAGGGCAGGCTGCCGGAAGGCGTCGTGGCCTGCGTCGGCGGCGGCTCGAACGCGATCGGCACCTTCGCAGGCTTCGTCGAGGACGCTGACGTACAGATCGTCGGCGTCGAGGCGGCGGGTGCGGCCTCTCTCGGGTCGGGTCGGCAGGCGGTGCTGCACGGCGCGCGGTCGTCCGTGCTGGCCGACGAGGACGGGCAGATCGCCGACGCGCATTCCATCTCGGCCGGTCTGGACTACCCCGGTGTCGGCCCGGAGCACGCATATCTCCGCGACACGGGACGCGTCCGCTACGTCGGCTGCACCGACGACGAGGCGCTCGAGGCGTTCGCGCGGCTGACCCGCACCGAGGGCATCATCCCGGCGCTCGAGTCCTCGCACGCACTCGCAAGGATCGACGCGGTCGAGGGTGACCTTGTGCTCGTCTGTCTCTCTGGGCGCGGGGACAAAGACCTCGACGAGGCGCTGGCGGCGATGCGCGCCCGTGGAATGACCATATGAAGTCGCTCGTGATCTACCTGATGGCCGGCGGCGGCACGCCGGCGCTGGCAGCCGCCGCGGTCGAGGGAGGTGCCGACACGGTGGAGCTCGGATTCCCGTTCTCCGACCCACTCGCCGACGGACCGGTGATCCGAGCCGCCGCCGAACGTGCGCTGGGCGAAGGCATGCGAACCGCCGCCTGCCTGCGGATGCTGGCCGAGACACGCGCGCTCGTGGGGGACACACCGCTCGTGCCCATGACGTACAGCTCGATCCTCGAGGCCTACGGCTGGGAGCGGTTCGTCGCGGACGCCCGCTCCGCTGGCGCCACCGGGCTGATCGTCGCCGACCTTCCCGCCGACGAGCGGCCAGGGCTCCGGCGGATCCAGCTCGTAGCGCCGACCTCCACCGACGAGCGCATCGGGTTGGCTGCGGCAACCACCGACGGCTGGCTCTATCTCGTCAGCGTCACCGGGACGACCGGTGCACGAACAGCAGTCTCGGACGCGCTCGAAGGCCTCGCGGCCCGCGCGCGCCGCATCGCGCCCGGTGTACCGCTGTACGCGGGATTCGGGATCTCGACGCCCGAGCAGGCCGTCTCGGCGGCCGCGCTGACCGACGGAGTCGTGGTCGGCTCGCGCGCCGTGCAGGTGGCGGAGGAGGGCCCGGAGGCGCTGCGGGATTACGTGCGATCGCTGCGTGTCGCGCTCGACACGCTCGAGTGAGATGCGCAGGTTCCTGCTCCCCGCCGCCGCCGTCACCCTCGCCGGGGTCGCTGCTGTCGTCGTCGTGCTCCTCTTCCGCGGCGGCGAGGAGCTGACGAGAGGCGAGTACACAGCCCGGATCGAGGCCATCTGTGAGGAGTACGACGCAAAGCTCCGCGACGTGCCGTCCCCGGTCGGGCTCGCCAACTCCGAGCTGATCGCGCAGTCGGTCGACCGGGCGCTGACGCTCATCCGCGAGCGCGGCGAGCGCTATCGCGCCGTTCCTGTGCCGGATGGGATCGAGGCGCGGGTGGCGACGCTCTTCGCCCGATCCGGCGAGGCGATGGGCCGTCTGGAGGCCGCGCGCGAGGCGGCCCGGGCGGGAAAGCTGCGGGAGAGCGCGGCAGCCGTGGGGGAGTTCGTCTCGCTCTCCCAGGAGGCCGAGCGTCTGGCTCGCGAGCTCGGGATCGAGTGCTGATGCGCTACATGGTGGTCGAGACGTTCACGCACGGGGCGGCGCCCGTCTACCGGCGCTTCGCCCACCAGGGGCGCATGCTGCCCAAGGGGCTCGTCTTCGTCGAGAGCTGGATCGACGCGTCGCTCGGCCGCTGCTGGCAGGTGATGGAGACGGACGACCCCACGCTGCTCGAGCAGTGGACCGCCTGCTGGGACGACCTCGTCTCCTTCGAGATCGTCCCCCTCGTCACCTCCGCCGAGGCCGCCGGGCAAGCACTCGCCGAGAAGTAACGGCGAGCCGTGGACGGCGGCACTCCGGGCTCAGCCTCGCAGCGGGATCGCGTAGCTCGGCATCGGCGCTCCGGTGGCGCCGCGCAGCTTCATCGGCATCCCCATGAACGCGAACTCGTACTGCTTCTCCGCCGCGATCTCCTCCATGTCGACGACCTCGATGATCTGGGCGCCGGCGGTGGTGAACATGTACGCGTGCACGGGCAGGAATACGTCCTTCTCCTCGAACGGGATCACCTCGAGGCCGATCGTGTCGCCTCCGATGCACATCGCGCCGATCTCCTCACACAGGTACTTGCACGCGTCGAGGCCTAGGCCCGGCGTGTTCACCAGGTACCCGTTGAAGTCGGGCCACTTGCGCATCTGGCCCGTGCGGATCAGCACGACCGAGGCCTTGTCTATCGAGAGCTCCTGCTTGGCGATCGTGTCCTTGATGTCCTTGACCGTGATCGCGTACGCGGGATCGAGCATGTCCACGCCGAGCATCCCTGCGACGTCGAGCATCACGCCCTTGGCGATGATCGGCGGGTACTTCTCGGGGCCTCCGATGTTCCAGATGCGCGAGCCGAGATGCTTGTCGGCGGTCCACCCGTTCCAGAACTTGCCGTGGAAACCGAGGTGGTTGAGCGTGTCGATGTGCGTACCGCAGTGGGTGTAGAGGTGGATCGAGTCGCCACAGTACGAGTAGCTCTCGTGGACGTGGCTGCCGACGCCGGACAGATTGTCGTTGATGGAGCCCTGCGGCGTGTGGGTCATCCAGATGCCGTACGCAGGGTCTCCTGCCGCCACCCAGGAGGGCATGCCGATGAAGTACTCCACGTTCATGTCGAACACGTGCCGCCCGTCGAGGTGGTCCAGCACTGCGCGCGTCGACTCGGGCGTCACCCAGTTGAGGCGCCCGATCTCGTCGTCGGGCCCCCACGGGCTCTTCGAGACCTTCAGGCCGTCGATCTCCTGGATCGCGTCGGGCACGAGTTCTGGATCGGTGGTCACTGCCATCACGCTCCTCCTTGATCTCTTGCAGAGCTCTCCACGCCGCTTCTACCACACCCGCACCCACTTCCGCGACGATCCAATGGCGGCGCCCGGCTGATCCGTCAAGTGGTGTCCGTGACTCTGTATCCGCCGACCGGCCGGGCCTTGCGATGGTGACTTGCCAAGTGTCGCGTTCCCGCTGATACTCAGATGTCTATGCGCACACTCGTCACCGGCGGAGCCGGCTTCATCGGAACACATCTCGTCAACCGGCTTCTCGACGCAGGCGACGAGGTCGTCGTCTTGGACAGCCTCGAGGAACAGGTGCACCGCGGAGCACCGCCCACGCTCAGCAGCGAGATCGAGTTCGTCCACGCTGACGTCGGAGACAGGGACGCCGTGACGCGCTCGCTGCGCGGCGTCGACAGGGTGGCACATCTTGCCGCAGCGGTAGGAGTTGGCCAGTCCATGTACGAGATCGCCCGGTACACACGAACGAACACGCAGGCCACGGCTGAGTTCCTCGAGACCCTCGTCAACAGCAGCCACAAACCCGAGAGGTTGGTCGTGGCCTCGTCCATGTCCATCTATGGGGAAGGCCAGTACGACTGCCCCGAGCACGGTCGCTCAGCCCCTGGACCGAGACCCGAGAGCCAACTCGCCGAGAGATCGTGGGAGGTCCGCTGCGACCAGTGCGGAGCAGAGCTTGAACCGCGCCCCACCGCTGAGGACAAGCCGCTGATCCCGACGTCCGTGTACGCCGTGAACAAGCGCGACCACGAGGAGCTGTGTCTCGTCGTGGGCGCCGCGTACGGCATCAGCGCTGTCGCGCTTCGCTTCTTCAACGTCTACGGGCCCGGCCAGGCGCTGTCGAACCCGTACACCGGTGTCGCGGCGATCTTCTCGTCCCGGTTGCGGAACGGGAACTCCCCCATCGTGTTCGAAGACGGCTTGCAGTCTCGAGACTTCATCCACGTGGACGACATCGTCACCGGAATCGTCAAGGCGCTCGAGGCCGACGGTGCATCCGGCCACGCGATCAACCTCGGGACAGGGCGCCAGGTGACGATCCTCGACATCGCGAACGCACTCATGACGGGATTGGGACTCGATATCCCATTCGAGTTTCCCAACCAGTACCGTGCCGGGGACATACGACACTGCTTCGCCGACACGTCCAAGGCGAAGCGACTGCTCGGATTCCAGGCTTCCATCAGCCTCGAGGACGGCATGCGAAATCTGATCAGCTGGGTGGACGCACAGGAGTCCGTCGACCACGTTCAAGCGGCGACGGCCGAACTGCGCGCCCGCGGGCTCGCTCGCTGAGGCAGTCGTGGCCGACCTGGCGATCATCATCGTCTCGACCAACGAGGCGCGGTGGCTCACTCCCTGCCTGACCACGGTGTTCGAACGGGCCGGGAAGGTCGAACTCGACGTTGTTGTCGCGGACAACAGCTCCACGGACGGCACAAGCGACCTCGTCGCAGCGGAGTTCCCGGCCGCGCGCGTGGTCACCTGCCACAATCACGGCTTCGGGCATGCCAACAACAGCGCATACCTGACGACCGACGCACCCTTCGTGCTCTTCATGAACCCGGACACGGAGGTCGTGGACGGAACATTCGAGGACGTCCTGGCCGTCATGCACCGGCACCCGGAAATCGGAGTCGCGGGCGTCAAGCAGATCACGGCGGACGGAGAGCTGTTTCCGACCATCCGACGTTTCCCCACCGTCTCCCGCTACATCGGCGACGCCCTGGGTGCCGAGCGTCTGCCCGTCCGTGCCGCGTGGATGGGAGAACGCGTCGTCGACATGGCGGTCTACGAGCGGCCGACGCCTTGTGACTGGGTCTCCGGCTCCTACCTCCTCGTCCGCCGGGAGGCGCTCGAGGCGGCAGGGATATTCGACGAGCGGTTCTTCGTCTACGCAGAGGAGGTAGACCTGTGCCGGCGGATCAAGACCGCCGGTTGGCAGGTCGTGCATCTTCCGACCATGACGATCATTCATCACGCCGACAAGGCCGGTTGGTCGGCGCGCGTGTGGTCACAGGACGCGTACGCACGGCGGCAGTACCTGGAGAAGCACTTCGGACGGGTCCCGCGCGCCGCCGCGCTCACCGCTCTGACGCTCCGGCTGGGTCTACGTGCGATCATCCCCGGAGCCGGTGGGGATCGAGGTCGTGCACGGCGCGCGGCATGCCGGTCGGCGCTGGCGACCCTCTACGGGCGGCGGCGACCTCCATTCGAGGAGCCTCCTGGCCAGGCGCTCTGGCCACGACACTGACGGGCTCGGAGGGCAGAGTGGACCGCCAGGACGGGGGAGCGTTCCGCCCTACGACCCCGCACCGTCGGCTCATCCCTCCTCGGTGAGCGGTTTCACGACCGCCGAATAGTCGAGTCCCCCCAGCCCCTCGGCCTGCGCCGCGGCGTACCGGATCAACGCCGCATCGACCATCGCCGCTGTGATTCCGGCCGCCGCGGCCAGTTCGCGCGCAAGGCCCAGGTCCTTTGCGATCAGGTCGAGCGCGAACATCGGCTCGAACTCGCGGTTGACCGGATGGCGCTCGTCGGCCCCGGCGAGCGGGAAGCGTGTGCGCAGCACGCGGGAGTCCCCGGTCGAGGCCGTCACGACCTCGTAGAAGAGCTTGGGGTCGAGGCCCTCCCGCTCGGCGATCGCACACGCCTCCGCCGCGGCTGCCATGTTGCAACCCGCCATCAGGTTGTTGCAGAGCTTCACAACCTGCCCAGCCCCATGGCCGCCGACGTGCACGACGAAGCTTCCGAGCGTGTCGAGCACGGGCCTTGTCCGCTCGAGGACGTCCGCTTCCCCACCGACCATGATCGTCAGCGTCGCCTCCTCCGCCCCGCGCGGTCCGCCGCTGACGGGAGCGTCGAGAAAGTCGAGGCGGTGCTCGGCCAGCGCGGCTGCGAGCCGGCGCGCCAGGGCAGGCGGACTGGTGGACATGTCGACGACGACGCCGCCGGGTGCCGCACCTTCCGCTACACCTCCCCTGCCCAGCACCACCTGCTCCACGACCTGCACCGCAGGGAGCGAGAGGATCGTCACCTCGGCAGCGGCCGCCGCCTCCGCCGGCGACGAGACCGTTGTGCAGCCGAGCGCGGCGGCCCGCTCAGGTGCGATGTCGAAGGCGACGAGCTCGTGCCCGGCGGCGAGCAGGTTCCGCCCCATGGGCAATCCCATCGTCCCCACGCCGACCAGCGCAACCCGCATCGCGGCCCAGCGTACCGCGGCAGGGATGCGCCGGACCGGCGTCTGGAGACGTGGTCAGACGCGCTGCTCGATGAGCGCTCCGCTCGGGTCGGACGTCAGCGCGCCCGCGGGGAGGATCGCGATGGCGTCGATGTCCTCGAGCGCCTCGAAGCTGTGGACGGCGCCGGCCGGCACGACGACGACGTCGCCCTCCGAGACGACACCCGCCTCCCCGCCGATGGTGTACGCGGCGCGACCGGCGATGAAGACGAGGATCTCGTCACGGTCGTGGCTGTGTGCCGGGAATTCAGCACCAACGGCGACTTGGCCACGTAGCACGACGTGGTCGGCCGAGCCCTGGCTGGGGCTGGCCAGCGAGTAGAGCTTGACGCCACCGAAGTCCTGCAGCGGCACGTCGGAGGCACGAATGATGGTGGGCGGCATGAGGGATCTCCTCTCGTCACGAATGAACAGCCTTGGTTCGCTACCCACGCAGGGTCGGTTCGATCCTGGGGATGCCGTCGAGCCGTGATAATCGCGACACGATGACGATCGCAGCCGCACTCGAGGAGCTCATCGCGAAGACAGGCGCCAGCCGGGCGACCCTGCGCCGCGACCTGCCGGGGGACTATCCCTTCCCGGTGGTCGAGGAGGCGCTGGCTGCCGGCGTGAGCTCGATCCGCGACGAGCGCTCGGTGCATCTGCCGACGCAGCCGGTCGTGCTCGAGATCCGCAAGGGTAACCAGGTTGTCCAGCACGACTCGCGCACCGCCTTCGACGACCCGGACTATCAGCGGATGCTCGACACCTACGGTGGGCTCGCCGCACAGATCGTGACGCCCATACTCGTCGCCGGCGAGGTGGAGGCGATCGTCTCTCTCCACCAGCTGGGCGCGCCGCGCACCTGGACGGACGACGAGATCGCCCTCGCCACGGCCACGGCGAACCGGATCAAGGAGCTCCTATGAGGATCGGGCCCGAGAACGGCCACAACCGCTGGCACCCCGACCTCGATCCCGTGGTGCACGTCGAGCCTGGCGTGTCGATCACGCTCGACACCCGGGACGGCCTCGACGGGCAACTGAACGCCTCGAGCACGAGTATCGACATCGCCGCGCTCTCGATCGGCGCCGCGCATCCCCTGACCGGCCCCGTGTTCGTGGATGGCGCGGAACCGGGGGATCTGCTCGCGATCGAAATCCTCGACATCGGCACACCCACCTACGGCGTGAACTGCATCATCCCGGGCTTCGGCTTCCTCGCCGATCTCTTCACGGACCCCTTCGTGGTGCACTGGGAGCTCGACGGCGCGTATGCCCGCTCGTCGACGTTGCCCGGTATCGCGGTGCGAGCGGTGCCTCATCCAGGCGTGATCGGCGTCGCGCCCTCTCACGTGCTGATGGCGGCGCAGCGGGAGCGCGAGGCAGCGATCCTGGCGGCGGGCGGCCCCGTCGCGCCGCCCCTGGAGGATGGCGCCTACCCTGCGGTCGCAGCGCTTGGTCTCCGTACCGTCCCGCCGCGTGAGAACGGCGGCAACGTAGACATCCGCCGGCTCGTCCCGGGTTCGACGCTATACCTCGCAGTCCACGTTCCGGGCGCGCTCTTCTCCCTCGGTGATGTGCACTTTGCGCAGGGAGACGGCGAGGTGTGCGGCACCGGCATCGAGATCGACGCCTCGGTGACCGTCAGCTTCCACGTGCAGAAGGGAGCGGGCGGAACCACGCGCTTCCCCAGCTACCGGACGCCCGCTCGACCCGGCCGCGAGCGGTTCGCCACCACCGGCATCCCCGAGCACGACCCGCTCGATCTCACCGTCGCGGCACGAAACGCACTCCTGGCGATGATCGACTGGCTCGTGCGCGAGCACGGCTTCTCCCGAGAAGCCGCCTACTGCCTCTGCTCGGCCTGTGTCGATCTGACGCTCTCTCAGGTAGTCGACATCCCCTACCCCCTCGTCTCCGCCCTCTGCCCGCTCGACATCTTCGAAGGAGCCAGCTCATGAGCGACCTCACCGTACCCGGCCTCGACGGGGCCACCGCCGTCGTCACCGGTGGCGCCAGCGGCATCGGGGCCGCCTGCGCGGCGCTGCTCGAGCGGAGCGGAGCGCAGGTCGTGGTCGTGGATCGCGACGGCGCCGATCCGGTCGACGTCACGGATCGCGCCGCTCTCGACAAGGTCGCCGCGAGGATCCAGGACGAGCACGGTGGTCTCGACGTCCTGATCAACGCCGCCGGCGTGCTCACCCAGAATCTGCCGGTCGACGAGCTCCCGATCGACGACTTCCGGCGAAACTTCGAGGTGAATGTCGTCGGAACCGTCAACACCTGCCAGGCCTTCTGGACGCTCCTGCGTGCGCGTCGCGGGGCGGTCGTCAACGTCGCCTCGCAGGCGGCGCTCGTCTCGCTGCCGATGCAGGCGGCCTACACCGCGGCCAAGGGCGCTGTTGCGGCCCTCACGCGATCGCTCGCCATCGACTGGGCCGAGCACGGCGTCCGCGCCAACGCCGTGGCTCCGGGGTTCACGCTGACGCCGATGACCGAGGCCTTCTTCGAGAACCAGGTCTTCACCGCAGCCGCGACCAGGCGCATCCCGCTCAACCGGATCCTCGAGGCCGACGAGATCGCGGGCGCCGTCTGCTTCCTCGCGAGCCCGCTTGCGCGCGCCGTCACCGGGGTCGTGCTCCCGGTCGACGGCGGTTGGACGGCCGGCGAGCCGGCGCTTCCCTGGTAACCGCGGCGGTTTCCTCGGTCACCCGGCCAGGGCGATCGCCTCGATCTCGATCACCAGCTCCGGCAAGGCGAGCGAGGTGACCTCGACGATGGTGTCCGCTGGATACGGCGGCGTGAACCACTTGCCGCGCAGCTCGACGATCTTCGGGA
>JBJXGY010000144.1:0-28165 GCA_046160185.1 Gaiella sp.
GCGGGCGCGGCTGGAGACACCGTTCGCCGGCAGCCTGCGGCAGTGCGCTAAAGCCTGGATCCACCGATCTGCGCGGGCGGTTGCGTCCGTCTGGGCTCGCCAGGCCGCTTCCCGTCCGGGTTTCGGCCCCTTGCGGGGCCTGCACCCGGCCGGTGCGCTCCACGTCACAGCGGCAACGGACGGGCCTCGGCCCGCCCGTCACCGCTGCGCATCGTCCTGACGGCCCAGCCGCACGCCCCGCGGTCACGCATATCGGTGGATCCAGGCTAAGCCTGGCTTCCGTAAGCTCTGTTCATGGAGCATCTCGATCTTCGCGTGACGAAGCGCCCCGCGCTGCGGCGCCCCGTCTTCCTCTCGGCCTTCCGCGGGTGGAACGACGGCGGACAGGCTTCGACCCTTGCGCTCGGCTACCTGGTCAGGAAATGGGAGGGAGCGCGCTTCGCCGACATCGACCCGGAGCGATTCATGGACTTCCAGTCCGTGCGGCCACACGTGTCGCTGAACGAGGGTCTCACGCGGCGGATCGACTGGCCGGAGAACGCGTTCTACTCGGCAGCGATTCCGGGAACGGATCGTGACGCACTGATCCTGCTCGGTGTGGAGCCGAGTTATCGCTGGAGGACGTTCAGCGATCTCTCGGTCGGGCTGGCCCGCGAACTCGGTGCCGACTTCGCCGTCTCGCTCGGCGCGCTGCTCGCGGACGTTCCCCACACGCACCCGGCGCCGGTGACGGCGGCCGCCACCGACCCGCGGCTGGTGGAGGAGCTCGGTCTGTCCCTCTCACGGTACGAAGGGCCGACGGGGATCGTCGGCGTCCTGCACGACTCGTGCCGGCGCCATCTCATCCCGTCGGTCAGCCTGTGGGCGGCGGTGCCGCACTACGTGTCCATGGTGCCGAGCCCGCGCGGGGCGAAGGCCCTGTGCACGCGGCTGGCGGAGCTGCTCGAGGTCGAGATCGACACCGGGGAGCTCGACGAAGCGGAGGAGTCCTACGTGCGCCAGGTCTCGGAGGCGGTTTCCGCCGATGCGGAGACGAGTGCGTACGTCGAGGAACTGGAGCACCGCGCCTCGGCTCTGGAGGACGCGATCGAGGGCCGGGAGCTGCCGACCGGGGATCAACTCGCGGCGGAGCTGTCCCGCTTCCTGCGCGAGCGCGAGCGGAAACCGCCCGGGCCCGGCGACGAGTAGCGGTCAGGCGGCGTCTGCCGCCGAATCGAGCGCCTCGGACTCGTCTTGCGCCGCCGCCTCGCCGGCCTCGGCGCCGTCGGGGCGCCGTCGGGAGCGGCGTCGTGGCCGCGGCGGCGGGCCGCTGTGATCGGGCTCGCCCTCACTCGAGGCCTCCGCGTCCAGCGTGGCGGCAGCGGTCTCAGGCTCGGCGACGGGCTCGCTGCCGGCGGACCCGGTCCCTCCATCCTGACCCGCGGTCGGCAGCTCGCTTTCGGTGGCGGTCACCGGCTCCACGGAGGGTGCTTCGGTGCGCCTCCGCTTCCGCCGTCTGCGGTTCTTGCGCGCCGGCGCCTTCGGCACAGGGAGGCTCTCGGCGAGTGATTCCGCGATCACCTCGATCGCACCGTACTCCTCGCGCGCACGATCGAGCAGCGAGTTTGCCCTTGGCGTGTAGCCCTCGGCCGACGCGAGGAGAGCCGAGCCCACATCGGGGGAAAGCGCCTTGGCGATCTTCACGAGCTTGCCGACGTTCTCCTCGTGCCGGCCGCCCCGTGAGTTGGCGACCGCGCCCAGCAGCCGCTTCGCCTCGGGGAACTCCTGGCTGGCGCGGCGGTCGAGCGTCTTGCGCACCGAACGGGCGAGACGCCACGTCCAGCGCGCGAGGATCTGCTCCGGGGCGTTTGCCTTGCCGTCGGCGATCGCGCGCAGGAGGATTCGCGCGCCCGCGGCGCGGTCCTTCTCCCACGGCGGCCCCTGCGAGACCAGCGTCACGAGGTCGTCGAAGTCCGCTCGCTCCACGGGCACCCCCACGCGGTCGGCGAGGGCGGTCATCCGCAGCCGCCGGTTGGGATTCTCGGCCGCGCAGACGGAGAGGAACGTCTCGAGCGCCCCCTTTCCCGCCCGGCCTTCGGTGAACTTGCGTGCGAAGTCGGCGCGCTGGTCGAAACGGATCTGGCGGCCTGCGATCGTGGCCCAGAATCGCTGCTCGTCGTCGTCCAGGAACTTCGGGTCGACGCGCTGCCATTCGCGCTGGATCACCAGCAGCCGGCGGCGGACGTCGGGTGTCACGGGGACGAGCCAGGGCGCCGGTGACAGCCGGCGGCGCGCGCGCCGGGCGGAGCGGCGGCGAGGAGCGGGAGTGACGCGCGCTCCCTCCCGGTAGAAGTCTGCGTCGAGCAGTGCGTGGAGCGAGATCACGCGCTCGGAGTGGGTCGAGCCCTTCGGGACGAAGTCGACCACCACACCCGCCTCCTTGCGCGGGTGCATGCGCATGATTCGCCCGATGCGTTGCTGATACACCCGGCGGGACGCGGTCGGCGCCAGGTGCATGCACACCGTGGCGCGTGGGGAGTTCCACCCCTCGGCCAGCAGTTGGGCGTTGATGAGGACGTTGATCTCGCCGCGCTCGTACGCGGCGAGCGTCTCCGCCAGCTCCCGTGGCGGAGTGCGGCCGGAGACGGCCATCGCCTTGATTCCGGCCGCGCGGAACTCCTGCGCGAGGTTGTACGCATGGTCGACGCCGGCGGCGTAGACGATGCCGGGCGTGGTGCCGCCGAAGCGGTCGCGGTACAGGCTCGCCGCTGCCTGGTTCAGCGCCTGGTGGTCGAGCGCTTCGGCGAGCGCGCGCTCCTCGAAGTCCCCGCCGACGATCGGCACCGAGTTGATGGCGGCCACCGGCGGCACACGCAGGCACCGGAGAGGTGCGATCAGCCCACGGCGGGCGGCGTCAGCGAGCGGGAGGTCGTCGACGGAGGCCGGGAACACGTCCGAGACCTGTTTCGCGATCAGCTCCTCGGTCGCGGTCATGCCGATGTAGAGAGGGTCGGAGAACGCGCGGATCGCGGCGCTCGTCTTCTCGCCGAGCGCGGTATGGGCCTCGTCGCAGATCACGAGCTGGTAGGCGTCGCGCGAGAGCTCCGTGCCGTGCCGCGCGAACCACGCGTACGTCTGGATCGTGATCGGGTCGGAGCGGGGAGACACCGCGCCCTGCTCGATCGCGGGCACGAGCCGATCGGCGTAACCCTCGGTCGTGAGATCGCGCTGGAACTGCGTGATGAGCAGCCGGCGATGCGTGAGGATCAGCACGCCGAGCGTGCGTGAGGCTTCGACGAAGCCGGCGGCGGCGATCGTCTTGCCCGATGCCGTGGGATGGCGGAAGCGGTAGCGGCGCGACGCGCCCGGGTCGTTACCCGCAGGTTCTGGCTCGAGATCCTCGTCGACGAGGCCCGCATCGAGGTCGTCCTCGTCGTCGAGCTCGAGTTCCTCATCGAGGACGGCGGCGTTGCCGTTGCCGGAGCCGTTCCCGTGTCCGTTTCCGTTCGCCTCGGCTTCGTCCGCCTCTCGCTGGTTGGCCGCGATCAGCTCCGTGAGCATTCCCGCGAGCGCATCCGCCTGGTGACGGCGAAGCTCGGTACCCGACGCGGTGCGCGGGGTCTCCGCGGCCAAGACGCGCTCGAGACCCAGCATCAGGCTGAAACGCACCTTCCAGCGCGAGGACGGTGCGGCGGCTCCCGCCGCGATCTCGGCGAGCGCCTCGTCGAGCGCGGCGCGCCGCGCGGTACCCGCGGCCAGGGCCACGGCAGGTTCCTCGCCGGGATGGACGAAAGGCTCGCCCGCCCATTCCCGGGCGCGCTCCGCGCTTGCTGCAAGCTCGTCGGTGATCCCCGACGACGTCGGTTGAGGAGTTGTGGTTTCTGCCATTGGCAGGACAGTCGTTCAGGCCAGCACAGGGATTCCCGCTGCGTCTACAGGAAGGAACCGGTTCGCTCGCGCATCCCCGATGGCCGCGAGCGGTGCCGTACCGGAAAGAGTACCCGACGGACCGGGTGCGCGCGAGGAAATCCTGCTCGAATCATCGGGTGGCCAGCCGCCCCCCGGTCACACGCTCGGAGACACCCGTCTGGTCGAGATGCTTGGTGATGCCTCCGAGGTGGAAGGGCCAGCCGGCGCCGAGCAGGAGGCAGGTGTCGATATCGGCAGCGCTGCCCACTACGCCTTCGTCGAGCATGCGCCGGCACTCGTCCGCCAGGGCCTCGAGCACGTCGCCGTGCAACTGCTCGACCGTTCGCGGGGCGTGCTCTCGGGCGACGATCTCGAACTCTCCCTCCGCCAGCCGGTCGAGCGTCGGCGAGAGCGGGAAGCGTTCGGGGAACGCGTCGTGCAGCGTGTGTAGCACGTGATTCGCGACGCGCGGCCCGACCAATGCCAGGAGCGCGGACGGCGGCATCGGCAGACCGAGCCGCAGGGCGGCGGCGTCCGTCTCCTCCAGCGAGTTCCCTCGCTCGAGCGCGCCCATCAGCACCGACGTCATGCGCGTGAGGAGCCGGTTGACCACGAAGGCGGGTGCGTCCGCGACGAGCACCCCTCTCTTGCCGAGGGCCTTGACCACCTGCCAGGCAGTGGCGGCAGTCACGTCGTCCGTAGCCGGGGTGCGGACGATCTCGACCAGCGGCAGGATGGCCACGGGGTTGAAGAAGTGCAGGCCGGCGAGTCGTTCGGGATGAGTGAGCTGCGCGCACATGGCCGCGACCGAGAGGGACGATGTGTTCGTCGCCAGAACGCAGGTCTCCGAGACGACGGCCTCCACCTGACCGAAGACCTGTTGCTTGGCCGCGAGGTCCTCGAACACTGCCTCGAGGACGAGATCGCAACCGGCGTACGCGGTCGTGTCGCTTCCTGGGGTCGCGAGGGTGCCGAGGAACCGCGCCTTGCTCTCCGGGAGCCGGCCCTTTGCCGCCTGCTTCGCGAGGTCCACCCTGATCGCCTCTACGGCCGCCTCGGTCCGCTCGGGCTCCACGTCGGTGAGCACCACCGGTACCTCGAGACGCCGGAGAAACAACGTTGCGAGCTGAGTGGCCATCAGGCCCGCCCCGACGATGCCGACCCGCTGGATCGCCCGCGGTGTCACGTCCGGCACACCGACGCCCCGCTTCGCCCGGCGCTCGACGAGGTCGTACGCATATACGGCTGCCTGGGCCTGGTGCCCGGGGAGCAGCTCGGCCAGGGCCTCCTCTTCCGCTCGCATGCCCTCGGCGAGCGTCGAGGTTGCCGCCAGCGCGATCAGATCGAGCGCCCGGTAGGGCGCCGGCGCTGCCCCGTGCACCCTGTCGTCGACCCTGCGCCGGGCCTTGCCGCAAAGCTCGGCGGCGTCGGCGAGGTCTGCCTCGCCGGGCCGCTTGCCGGCGCCGGCCTCGATGCGCTCGACGAGCCAGGCGAGTGAGTCGTCGAGGAAGCACGTGGCCTCGACGAGCGCATCGGCAAGGCCGAGCTCGACGGCCGCCCGACCGTCGATGAGCCGGTTCTGATCGAGCGGGTTCGAGACGATCAGCTGGATCGCCTTCGCGGCGCCCAGGAGCCGTGGAGCGAGCTGCGTGCCGCCCCAACCGGGAACGATATTGAGGAAGACCTCCGGGAAGCCGACATGACGAACCGATGGCGACACCGTGCGGTAGTCGCAATGCAGGGCGATTTCGAGCCCGCCGCCGACGCACGCACCGTTGATCGCGGCGAGCGTCGGGTACGGCAGCTCGGCCAGGATGCCGAAGGCGCGATGGCCGATCTCGCCGGCATGACGCGCCCGATCGCGGTCGGTCAGCTTCGGGAACTCGTCGAGATCGGCTCCCGCCGCGAACACGAGCGGCTTGCCGGTCAGCACCAGGCCCGCCCAGTCAGGAGCGCGGAGCTCGTCTTCGAGCGCGAGCAGTGACTCGAAAGCCGTCTGGCCGAAGACGGTCGGCCGCTGCCAGTCCTCGCCGTTGTCGATGGTCAGGAGCGCGATCGGTCCGACTCTCGTCTCGGTTCGGTTGAGATGGAACCGGGTCGCAGGCTTGTCGCTCATCGAGCGAGGTTCTCCCAGAGGAGGGCGGCGCCCATGCCGAGGCCGATGCAGAGCGCCGTGAGGCCGTACCGCGTCGTCGGCCGTCGCTCGAAGCCGTAGGCGAGCTGGGCCATCAGCCGCACGCCGGTCGCTGCCAGCGGGTGGCCGCAGGCAATGGCTCCGCCGTACGGATTGAGGCGTTCGTCCTCCGGATCGAGGCCCAGGCCGTCGCACCAGGAGAGCACCTGTACCGCGAACGGCTCGTTGATCTCGAAGAGCCCGACGTCGTCCATGGTGAGGCCGTGCTGCTGCAACACGCGCGTCGTGGCGGGAATCGGGCCGAGCCCCATCAGGTGCGGTTCGACGCCGGCGTAGGCAAACCCGACGAGGCGCATGCGCGCGCGCAGGCCGAGCGCGGCCGCCGTCGTCTCGTCCGCCAGCAGCGCGGCGGTCGCGCCGTCGGTGAGCCCCGCGGAGTTCCCGGCCGTGACCCGGCCTCCCGGCCGGAACGGCGTTCGCAGCCCCGCAAGTCCGTCGAGGGTCGTCTCCGGGCGCAGGAACTCGTCCCTCGCCGCCGCTTTCCAGCCGTCCGGAGTGAAGACGGTCATGGGCGCCACCGTGTGTGCGAACACCCCGTCCGGGTCGGCCCAGGCATCCGACGCCCGCTGCTGCGAGCGTAACGCGTAGGCGTCTGCCTGCTCACGCGTCAGGTGGGGCAGCTCGTCGTGGAGGTTCTCCGCGGTCTGGCCCATCACGGCCGCGCTCTGGTCGATCAGCCGGTCGGCCACGAAGCGCGGGTTGAAGTCCACCTCCTCGCCCATCGGGTGGTGGCCCATGTGCTCGACACCTCCGACGAGAACGAGGTCGGCCGCGCCCATCGCGATCTCGCCGGCCCCGATCGTGGTCGCCGTGAGCGCACCCGCGCACATGCGGTCGACGGCCATGCCCGGCACGGTGTGCGGGAGCCCGGCGAGGATCGCCACGTCGCGACCGAGCGTCAGACCCTGGTCTCCCACCTGCGCCGTCGCTGCCAGGACGACGTCGCCGATCCTGTCGGGCGGGGCCTCTGGGTTGCGCGCGAGCAACGCGCGCACAGCCCGTACGGCCATGTCGTCCGCGCGCGTGTGGGCGAACAAGCCGTCGGCACCCGCACGACCGAACGCGGTGCGGACACCGTCCACGTAGACGACCTCGCGGAGCGTCCTCGGCATGGGGCGAGTGTACCTCCGGCATTGACTGATCGGTCAGTCAGGTGGGTACTCCTGGCTCTACTCCTCGTCGGCAGCGAGCTCTTTGGCGCGCTTCATCGCGGCCTGGATTGCGTTGAGGAAGGCCGCTCGGACGCCCGCGGACTCGAGCTCGTGGATGGCGGCGATGGTCGTGCCACCGGGTGAGGTGACCATCTCGCGCAGCTCGACCGGGTGGAGCTTCTGGTCTCGCAATTGCTTTGCCGTGCCGAGCATCGTCTGTACTACGAGCTGGGTGGAGATCTCGCGCGAGAGCCCGAGTAGGATCCCCGCTTCGATCATCGCCTCGGCGAGAAGAGCGAAGTACGCAGGGCCGCTGCCCGAGACCGCGGTGACGGCATCCATGTAGCGCTCCGGGACGCGGACGACCGCCCCCAGGTGGGCGAGGGCCTCCTCGGCGAGCGTGATGTGCGCATCGGAGGCGTGGTCGCCTCCCGCGAGCCCGGCGATCCCCTCATGCACGGTCGACGGCGTGTTCGGCATCGCGCGCACGATGGGCACGCCGGATGCGAGGTGCCGGGCGATGCGCGCGGTCGTGATCGCGGCGGCCACTGAGAGCACTGTCTGCTTGGCCGTGATCGCCCGGCCTACCTCGGTGAGCAGCGGCTCGATGTCCTGTGGCTTGACCGCCACGACCACCAGAGCCGCCCCCTTGGCCGCTTCGGCGTTCGAGAGCAACACCTCGATCCCGTAGCGCTCCCGCAACTCCTCCGCGCGCTCGGCCCTCCTCGTCGAGGCGACGATCTCGTCAGTCGTGCGCCAACCCGAGGAGAGCAGGCCCGAGATCAGCGCCTCGCCGATCTTGCCCGCGCCGAGCACGGCGATGCGTCGCTGGTCGATGGCCACGCGCTGAGTCTACGCGGCGCGCCGCGCCCGCACTCGGACGAGACGCGCCCGATCCGGGTGCGCACCGGGCACAAGTCCGCGACCCCAGCCGAGCATCAACATGTTTCCCGCGAGCGCCTGCCATTCACCGTAGGAAGCCAGGAACTCCTGCGTGTCCTCCGTCGAGGCGACCCGGCCGGTGAGCGCGGTGACGAGCTTGACGAGACCGAGGTCGCCGGCCGGCCCGAACGCGTAGAGGCCGAGCCCGTCGGTGGCGATCACGCCGAGCGTCCACGGGCCGAGCTGCGGCTCACGGAGCAGCCGTGCACGCACTGCCTCGGCTTCGAGGCCACGCAGCCGCTCCAGGTCGAGCGTGCGGCACAGGTGGACGAGCGCGGTCGCCCGCCGCTGGGCGAGCCCCATCCGCGCCAGCTCGGCCGGTGCCAGCGAGGCCACGTCACCGCAGGTGGGCGTCGGGGTGCCACAGCGCGCGAGGACGCCGCGCTCGAGCATCCTCGCAGTCCGCGTGTCGACGAGCTGACCGCAGAAGCCGCTGATCGCCGCCCGCGCGACGGTCGCCACGCGGAGCGGCCGCCAACCCTTGAACGTTCGGACAGACGGGCCGACGAGCGGATCGCGGCCGAATCGGGCGTGGAACTCCGAGGTGTCATCGTCGAGCGCAAGTTGGAAACGCGCAAGCGCAAGACCTTCCTCGTCGGCGGCCTGGATCACGACGGCGCCGTCGCGGCGCTGATAGGCGCGGGCCACTGTGCCGCCGGGCTGCGGTGCCTCCCACATCCGGCCTCGGGTCATCAGCGACAACCGGTACGGGCCGCGCGGGATCACGATTGCCTCCAGCACGCGCCGGAGCCTACCTTCCGCGTGCGCTGTCGCTACCGTCGCCATGATGTCCGTGGCCGACGCGATCTCGCTGCGCTCCCGCAGAGGCAAGCTGGCCCTCTTCCTGCGTGAGCTGGCGCCGAACGAGGAGACGAGTGTGCTGGACGTCGGCGTCGACGCGGTCGGCTTTGGCGGGCACGGCGGACAGTCGGGGTGCGCCACGCACAACTTCTTCGAGGAGCTGTACCCGTGGCCAGAGCGCATCACCGCGCTCGGTCTGCACGACGGCAAGGGTTTCCGGGCCGCGTATCCAGGTCTGACGTATGTGCAGGGCGACGCCTGCGCGCTCCCGTTTCCCGACGGCGCGTTTGACGTGGTCTTCTCGAACGCGGTGATCGAGCACGTCGGCGGGCGCGACCGCCAGCGGCGATTCGTCGAGGAGGCCGTGCGTGTCGGCCGGCGTGTGTTCCTGACGACGCCCAACCGCCGCTTCCCGCTCGAGCTCCACACGCGCCTCCCGCTGGTTCACTGGTTGCCCGACGCCGTCTCCCATCGCGCGTACGACCTCGCCGGAAAGGGCTGGGCGAAGGACAATCGTCTGCTCACCACCCGTTCCCTGCGAGAGCTCTTTCCCTGCCCGGTGCGTGTTCACGACTTCGGGATGACCCTGGTGGCGATCACGTGACGCGGCGACTGCCGGCGCTCGGGCTTGCGGTGCTTGCCGCAGGCTTGCTCCTGCACAACCTCGCGATGGTCAGCCTATACGGCCTCGGAATCGAGGGAGCAGCCCTCGACGCGATCGCCGCCTGGAAGGACGCCGTCCTCGTCGCCGCCGTCGCCGTGGGGCTGTGGCTCGTTCGGGGCCGCATCGAGCTCCGTTTGGTCGACTGGCTCGCCCTCGCCTACGGCGCACTGGTGCTGCTCTACTGGCTCCTGCCGCAGGACTGGCTCGGGGACGGCGACGCGACCGCGCGCGGCGAGCTCCTCGCCGCGCGGCACCATCTGCTGCCTGTTGGCGGGTATCTGCTCGGGCGTGTCATCCTCGAGCCCGCGGCGGCCCGCCGTCTTCTGCGCCCGATCGTTGCCGCCGGCGCGGTGGCGCTTGCAGTCTGGGGCCTGATCGACGTGTACGGCGTGCCCCTCTCGTTCTGGCGCGACTCGGCGGTGCCGGGCTGGTTCCGCGACCAGTTGGGGATCGGCTATGCCTGCTTCGGCGGGCTCCCGGAGAACTGGATCCTCAACTCCGGTGACGAGACGAGCCCGCTGCGGCGGCTCGTCTCGGTCTTCTGGAGCCCGCTCGCCACGTCCTACACCCTCGTCGTCGTTCTGCTCGGGCTCGTCGCGTGGCGTCCGTCGCGACTTGGACTGGCCGCTGCCGTCCCGATCGGCGCCGGCCTGCTGTGGACGCACACCCGTGCTGCATTCCTCGCGCTCGCGCTCGGCCTGGCAGTGCTGGGCCTCGTTCGCCGCCGGCGCGGCTATCTGGTGGCGGCCGCTGCCACCGTCGCGGTGGCGCTGGTCTTCGTCCAGGTCTTCCCTTCAATCGCACCCGCCACCCGCTACACGAGCCAGGAGCTCGCTTGCTTGCGGGACAACGCCGCCCGAGAGGGCGCAACCGGCGATGCTCTCTCGAGCAACGACGCCTCGACACGGAGTCACCTGCGGAACCTTCGCGACGGTGTGGAGACGATGCTCCGGCATCCCTGGGGCTACGGGGTGGGCAACACCGGCGTCACCGCCAAGCGCTCGGGCGTCGAGATCAAGGCCGGCGAGTCCACCTACACCGAGCTTGGTGTCGATCTTGGACTTGCTGGTGCGCTGGTCTTCATCGGCTGGCTTGGCGCGATGGTCGCAGGTGCGCGGCGTGAGCCCTGGGCCGTCGCCTCGCTGGCCGCCCTGGCGCTTCTCGCGCTGCAGAGCGACGCGATCGGCATCCCCTGGCTCGCCGTCGTCGTCTTTGCGCTCGGCGGCATGGCGGTAACGGAGGCTCAGCCGGTGACGACCCGCTCGACGCGGGACGGAGCGGAGCAGAAGCCGGTCATGAGCTCGTAGGTGATCGTGTCGAGGGCCTTCGCGTGCTCCTCGGCCAGGAGACCGTCGCCGATCAGGGTCACCGGTGTGCCCACGGCCATCTCGGCCGGGAGCTCGACGGCAAAGCAGTCCATCGAAACGGTGCCCACCACGGTTCGCCGTTCGCCGTCTACGAGGACAGACGTGCCGGTGAGGCCGCGGCGGAAGCCGTCGGCGTAGCCGACCGGCACGAGACCGACCCAGGTGGGCCGCTCGGCGACGAACAGCCTCCCGTACCCGGTGCTCTCGCCCGCTTGCAGCTGCTTGACCTGGGCAAGGTGCGAGCGCCAGGACAACGCGGGGCGCAGGCCATGGTCGGCGGGGTCGCCGCCGAACGGGCTCAGGCCGTAGAGCGCGATGCCGGCGCGACCCGCGTCGAGGCGAGAGTCGGGGAGCGTGAGCAACCCGGCGCTGTTTGCGATGTGACGCGGCACTGCAAGATGTTCCGTCAGCGCTTCGAAGCGATGGAGCTGCGTGCGCGCGAAGGACGGGTCGGTGTCGGCCGTGGCGAAGTGGCTCATCACCCCGACCACGTTCGCCGGCAACTCCCCGAGCCGGTCGGTGCCCCACCGGCCCATCCCCGTATCAAGCTTGAGGTGCACGTCGACGCCGCCAGGAATGGTGCCGTCCGCGCTCGTCACCTCCAGGCGGGCGGCGACCGCCCGGGGGATATCGGTGGGCGCAGCTGGGCCAAGCACGATCACACGCGCCGTCGAAAACTCCGATCGGAGCCGCTCGCCCTCGCCCACCGTTGCCACGCAGAGCGCCGACGCCCCGGCCTCGAGCACCGCTCGTCCGACGTCGGCGGCGCCGTGCCCGTACGCGTCTGCCTTGAGGACGGCCCACAACTCCGACGTACCGAGCGCCGCCTGCAGCACGCCGGCGTTGTGACGAACGGCTGCGAGGTCGAGCTCGATGCGAGACCTGGGTAGTCCGGGGGTGCTCACCACGCGATCGTATGCGGGTCGTCGTCGGTGGTCGAACGCGAGCTACCATCGGAACGTGAGCGATCGCCGGGCCGGCACCGTGTTCGTCCTGCTTCTCGCCTCGGGCCTGTGTCTTGCGGGGCTCTGGCTGCGTATGCGTCACACCGGGCTCGCCGGCTACCACTTCCTAGGGTGGAACCTGTTCCTCGCGTGGATTCCGTTCATTGCGGCGCTGATGCTCGTGGACGGGCACCGACGAGGCGCCGCCCGGGTCGTGCTGCTTCCCGTCGGGCTCGCGTGGCTGCTCTTTCTGCCGAACGCGCCGTACCTGGCGACCGATCTCGTCCACGTCGGCCGCATCCCCGGCGCGCCGATCTGGAGCGACGCGGCCCTGGTGGCGGGGTTCGCCGGGACTGGGCTCGTGCTCGGGCTAGCCTCGTTGCTCCTCGTGCAGGGGGTCGTGGCCGACCGGCTCGGGAAGACCGTGTCGTGGTTGTTGCCGCTGCCCGTCCTCGTGCTCTCGAGCGTAGGCGTCGTGCTCGGCCGGATCGACCGACTCAACAGCTGGGATGCCGTCACCGACCCGTCGCGCGTGCTCGACGCGCTCGCCGGGTACGCAGCCGACCCCGGCTCACGGGCGGTGGCGCTGCTTCTCGCCTCCACGGTCGCGCTGGCCGTCGCTTATCTCGTGCTCGTCACGGTGTCGGGGCTCGTCCCGGCAAGGAGTCGTCACCGGGGCGATGGGTAAGGGCTACGCAGAGGGACCGGCCGCCGACGAGGCCGAGCGTCGCCGGGAGGAGAAGGAGGACGGCAGCCTGCTCCAAGTCGCCCAGGAGTCGCGGCAGGCCGTGTTCGGCGCGACGCCCGCCGATCCCGTTCCTCACTTCCTCGGCTGGCGCGAAGACGTCGACCCCGACGCGCTCTTTGCCGGCGGCGAGGCGTGGGGGTTGACGGTTCGCCGCGTTGTGGAGCGATGACCGCGACCGTCGCTCTACACTTCTAGGGCGGTGGCAAAGGAGATGCGTCAGTGAGCTCCAAGCGCATCGAGACTCTCGATCGCGTGATCATTCGGTTCGCGGGCGACTCCGGTGACGGGATGCAGCTCACCGGTGATCGCTTCACCACGGAGACAGCACTCCTCGGGAACGACCTCGCGACGTTCCCCGACTTCCCCGCCGAGATCCGCGCACCGGCAGGATCGCTTCCCGGGGTCTCCGGCTTTCAGGTGCACTTCGCCGACCACGACATCCTGACGCCCGGTGACCGGCCGGACGTCCTGGTGGCGATGAACCCGGCGGCGCTGAAGACCAACCTCCGTGACGTGCCGAAGGGCGCCACCGTCATCGTCAACATGGACGCCTTCAACGACCGCAACCTGCAAAAGGCGGCGTATGCGACAAACCCGCTCGAGGACGGCACGCTCGACGACTTCCACGTGCACCAGGTCGCTCTGACGACGATGACCGTCGAAGCGCTGAGGGGCGTCGAAGGCATCACGCCGCGCGAGGCCGAGCGCTCGAAGAACTTTTTCGCCCTCGGACTGATGTCGTGGCTCTACCACCGGCCGATCGAGCCGACGCTCGACTTCATCGACGTCAAGTTCGGGAAGCGCCCGTCGATCGCCGAGGCGAACACGAAAGCCCTGCGGGCCGGCTGGAACTACGGCGAGACGTCCGAGGACTTCGCGGTCTCGTACGAGATCGCGGCGGCGAAGCTCACTCCGGGCCGCTACCGGCAGATCACGGGGAACAGCGCACTCGCCTATGGCCTCGTGGCGGCCTCGAAGCTGTCGGGCCTGCAGCTTTTCCTCGGGGCCTACCCGATCACCCCGGCATCCTCGATCCTCGAGGAGTTGGCGGGGATGAAGGAGTTCGGTGTCGTCACGGTGCAGGCCGAGGACGAGATCGCCGCCGCCGGCGCAAGCCTTGGCGCGGCCTTCGGCGGCTCGCTCGGCGTCACGCTCTCGGCCGGGCCGGGCATCGTGCTCAAGGCGGAGACTGTCGGTCTCGCGATAGCCATGGAGCTGCCGCTCGTGATCGTCGACGTGCAGCGCGCGGGACCGTCCACTGGCATGCCCACGAAGCCGGAGCAGGCCGACCTCTTGATGGTGCTCTTCGGCCGCAACTCGGAGAGCCCCGTGCCCGTCGTCGCCGCGTCGACCCCTTCCCAATGCTTCCACGCCGCGATCGAGGCCGTGCGGCTGGCCGTCACGTACCGCACGCCCGTCTATCTCCTGTCGGACGCCTATCTGGCGAACGGCTCCGAGCCCTGGCTCATCCCCTCCGTAAACGATCTCCCCGCGATCGACCCGGCGTTTGCGACGGGGACCGATGACGGCGTCGCCTTCCAACCGTACAAGCGTGACGCCCAGACGCTGGCCCGGCCGTGGGCGATCCCGGGCACCAAAGGGCTCGAGCACCGCATCGGTGGTCTCGAGAAGGCGGACGGCGACGGCAACGTCTCCTACGACCCGGAGAACCACGACCTGATGGTGCGGCTCCGCGCGCAGAAGGTGGCCGGCATCGCCTCGGCGATTCCGGAGCTGGAGGTCGACGATCCGGACGGCGCCCGCGTGCTCGTGCTCGGCTGGGGCTCGACCTATGGGCCTATCGGGGCGGCCGTCCGTCGCGTCCGCGACGCGGGCAAGCAGGTTGCGCGCGCACACCTCCATCACTTGAACCCGCTCCCGCGCAACACCGGCGAGGTGCTCCGGCGCTACGACAAGGTGCTGTTGCCGGAGATGAACCTCGGCCAGCTGGCGATGTTGCTGCGCGCGGAGTTCCTGGTCGATGTCATCTCGTACACCAAGGTGCAGGGCCGGCCCTTCCTGGCCTCCGAGCTCGAGGAAGCGATCGAGGCACTGCTGTGACCGAAGGGAATGGCCTGGTGCAGCTGACGACGAAGGACTTCAAGTCCGACCAGGAGGTGCGCTGGTGCCCTGGCTGCGGCGACTACGCGATCCTCGCCGCCGTGCAGGGCTTCATGCCGGAGCTTGGGATCCCCCGTGAAAACCTGGTTTTCGTCTCGGGCATCGGCTGCGCGGCGCGGTTCCCCTACTACATGCAGACGTACGGGATGCACTCGATCCACGGCCGGGCGCCCGCCATCGCCACCGGGCTCGCGACCGCGCGGCCGGATCTCTCCGTGTGGGTTGTCTCCGGTGACGGCGACTCGCTCTCGATCGGTGGCAACCACCTGATCCACGCGCTCCGCCGGAACGTCGATCTCACCATTCTCATGTTCAACAACAAGATCTACGGACTGACCAAGGGGCAGTACTCGCCGACATCCGAGCGTGGCAAGGTCACGAAGTCGACGCCCTACGGCTCGCTCGACCACCCGTTCAACCCACTGTCCGTGGCGATCGCGGCCGAGGCGACGTTCGTTGCGCGCGCCATCGACACCGACAAGCAGGGGCTGACGGACGTGCTGCGCGCCGCCGCCGCCCATCGCGGCTCATCGTTCGTCGAGGTGCTGCAGAACTGCAACATCTACAACGACGGCGCCTGGGAAGTCGTCCGCGACGACAAGGCCAATCGCCTCTACCTGCGCGAGGGAGAAGAGATCCGCTGGGGCGATCGCGGAGTCCGCATGCGCTCCGACGGCACGCTCACCGTGGTCGACGCGGCCGAGGGTGGTCTGCTCATTCACGATCCGGGCCGCGAGGATCCCGGGTTGGCGTTCGCGCTTGCGCGCCTCACGTTCGAGACCTGCGGGGCCGTTCCGCTTGGCATCTTCCGCAACGTGCAGCGCGCGGTCTACGACGACGCCGTGCACGAGCAGATCGCGGCGGCCAAGGCGAAGAAGGGCGAAGGCGACCTGGCGGCGCTCCTCGCGGGTGGCGACACGTGGGAGATCAGCTGAAGTAGCTACCCCGATGCTGCGGTAAGCGGTTGAGGTGAGCGTGTCCGCTCCGCGGTTGTTGTGTTCGCTTGTCCCTTGCTCTTGGGTGTTGCGGCTGTGGAACGGACAAGCCGGTCTGAAGACCGGCTCCGGCTCGCCAGCGGGGTGTGGTCACGGCCTGCGAAACCGGCTGAAGGCCTGGCGAAGCAGGTCTGCGCGATCGACGGGCTGTGTCTCGACTGGATGCTCGACGATGGGGGGCACGAGCGGATCGTCGGCCAGGGAGCCCGCGGCGTGGCGGAGCATCGTGTGGAAGTCGTCGGCGCTCCAGCACACCGCCGGCTGGGGGCGCTCGTCATCATCCGGCAGTCCCTCGAGTGCTGCGGGTGACGCGGCAAGGACCGGCGCGTCGGGAACCGCCGCGACGGTGACGCACAGGGATGCCGCGGTGACTGCTTCAAACAAGACCTTCGACAATGCCGGCGTCAGCTGTTCGAGGTAGACGACAGCCTCGTAGACGTCGTCGAATGACGACACGCTGATCTCTGCCTGGCCGCCGTCCGCGCACGCGAGAGTGGCCCAGCCGAGCTCGTCGAACACGGCGCCGTGTGCAGAGAGCGCGGTCAAGACAGCCTCACGGTCGAGCACCGCCTGCTCGCCGGCCTCGAAGCGCTCGAGCGAAAGTACCAGCTCACTCATCGGCTCAACGATACGGGCTTCACAGCCCGGCGGGTGCGGCTCAGTCGTCCGTGAGGCCGTCGATTCTCAGCACGTCGACACTGAGAACCGCCTCGGGCCGGACGAGCCGGTTGCCGACCAGCGGCCACTCGCGCGACGGCTCATCCAACTCGGCGATGACCGTGCGCGCGAGCACGCGGGCGGAGTCGAGCGTGGGTGCGGTCCCGATCTGCACGACGTCCCCGTCGACCAGACGAACGACGATGCGGCGAACTGCAGAGGGCGGAAAGTCCCATTCAACGGGAGCGGTTGGAGGCGGTTCGAGCAGGGTCACGGCGGCGTCCCTCCTGGTGAAGATCGGTGGCCGGAGCACCGCGCGAGCTCCGTTACAGAGAGGTATCGCACGAAGTCGCCCGGGTCCGCGTCCCCGATTCGAGGGGTCTTTGGCCTGCCCCTCCTGGGGCGCGTTACGGCGCCTGAGGCTAGTGCCGCTGGACGTCGATCGAGACGATCGCGCCGGGCCGCACGAAGCGATCGGCGATCTGTGGCCATTCACCCCGGGATTGCGCATCCTCGATTGCACGGATCATGTCTCGCGCCATCCGCACAGCGGGCTCGCGCCCGTCGCTTCGTCCGATCTCGATGTCCTCGCCACCGTGCACCCGAAGGATCACGCGGCGCGTTTCGCCGCCGAGGGCTGAGCGCATCGAGGCGCTGTCGAGGACGCTGGTGGAGCGACCGCCGTCGAGATCGAGCCAACGCTCGTCTGTCGTCGGATCGTCGAGTGGGTCGCTGCCGAAGTCGCGGTTGCCGAACGGGGCCATGTGGTCTCCAGAGGGGCGGTGGGAAAAGGGTGGCCGTCACGGGATCGGCAGCCTCGGCGGACGGTGAGACCCCTCGTTCAAGGGACACCCGTTGCGCGACCCAGGCCGGGGGTCAGATATGGGCGCTTCCGCCCTCGGCCGCGATGGCTCGAGCGAGGGCGCGGAGATCTGCCCTCCAGCCGGGTTCCGGCACTGGGGGAAGAACCGAGTCCCACAACTCGGCAAAGCTCGAGCGCAGCTGGCCGAATCCCGCCGGCCTCGCGATGAACCAGAGATGGGCGTGGTATCCACCCTCTCCCCACTTTCCGATATGGACTCTGCCGATGTGGCCGAGCGCCCGGATCGCTCGATCGATGCGGACCATCAGTGGCCCGAGCTCCGCAGCCAGCGTGTCCGGGAGCTCGCCGAAATCGACGTGCAAGCGGGGGGACAGCAGGACGACCACCGGCAGGCCTGACGGTGCTTCCGGGGCGATCAGGAGCCAGTGTTCATCGCTCCAGATCGCCCGCTCGGCTCCCTCCTTGCATCTCCAACACGAGTCCGGTCCTTCTTCACCTCGTCTTTGCGGCTCGTCCGAGAGGGGCTCGAGCGCCCGTGTCATCAGGTCACGCGGCTCGAACGGGAACGTGCCCCAATCGGACATGTCTGGCAGGGGCAGCCGTCTCTCGGCGTCGGCGGCGAGCAGCGCCCGTGCGTAGGCAGCCTCTGGTGTCTCGGGCATGACCCGGATCCTACGTCGGTGAAGAGCGGGTTACTTCGGCTCGGCTTCGAGCTTGTAGCCGACGCCGTAGCGGGTCTGCAGGAAAGTGTGTGCCGACGAGCGGGCGTCGATCTTCTCGCGCAGCTTGCGGACGAAGACATCGACGGTGCGGTCGCGGTGCGAGGCGCGACGGCCCCACACGCGCTGCAGGAGCTCGTCCCGTGTGAGCACGCGACCCATCTCGAGCGCGAGCGCGTACACGAGACGGAACTCTGTCGGCGTGAGCTCCGCGCTCTTGCCGTCGACGTACGCCTGCACGTTCCTCGGGTCGAGGCGCAACTCTTCGACGACGATCTCGTCACCCCGTCGCTGCTCGGCCTCCCGGGTGCCGCGACGTGCGACCGCGCCGACACGCGCCACGAGCTCCTTCATCGAGAACGGCTTGACGAGGTAGTCGTCGGCACCGATCTCGAGCGCGTGCACCCGATCGTGCTCGGTTCCCCGGGCGGACACGACCAGGATCGGTGTGCCGATCCCCTCGGCTCGGGCCTGCTCGATCACCTTCCAGCCGTCGAGGCCGGGCAGCATCAGGTCGAGCACACACACATCAGGGTGCTCGAAGCGGAGGCGCGCCATTCCGGTCTCGCCGTTCACGACGCCGACGGCGTCAAACCCTGCGGCCTGCAGGTGACGAGTCATCCCCTGCGCGATCACATTGTCGTCCTCGATGATCAACACCTTCGTCACGTTCTCCACATCATCGCGCGCGGGCGTGCTGGAGGAGAGGGCATACGGTCACCTTCCGGTGAAGATCTGGTGAAGCAGGCAGGTGACGACGTGGATCCGTCACACTGGCCGACGTGACTCCCGAAGCCCAGCGCGCGAGGATTCTCATCGAGGAGAGCCGTGAGGCGGTCGTCGTGCTCGACGATCTCGACCGGGTGCTGGTAGCCAGCCGCCGCGCCCGTCAGACCCTGCCCGACGTCGCGGAGGGCGAACGCATCCCGGTCGGTCTGCTGTCGGGTGACCGCGGCGTGGTGCCGCTGGTCGTTCCCTACGAGACGAACGGCAGGCGCGAGCGGCTCGTGTATCTGAGCGCGGTCGGGGACATGACAGCGTACGAGGAGTTGCGCACCGGATTCACAGCGGCCGTCTCGCACGAGCTGCGCACGCCGCTGGCGCGGCTGCTCGCCCTGCTGGAGACGGCAGCGCTGCCAGGCGAAGATGTGCAGGCTCTGGTGGAGCAGGCTCGGGTCGAGGTCGAGTCCGTCCGCGAGCTCATCGACGAGGTGCTCTTCCTCAGCGAGCTCGAATCGGGGGCCAGGGCTGTCTCGCTGGGCCGTGTCGTGGTGCTGCCGGAGCTCGAGGCCGTGGTCGCGGAGTTCGAGGAGCGGGCCAGCCGTGCGGGCGTTCGGCTCGTGGTCGAGGGAGACGAGACCGCGGAGGTCGAGATGCGACCGCGCCTGTTGCGCGTGATCGCCCAGAATCTCGCCCAGAACGCGATCCGCTACGCGGGGCCCGGCGCCACTTTCACGCTGTCGGTGGAGCGGACGGAGCACGGCGTCACGCTGCGCGGCGTGGACGACGGCGTCGGCGTCGCGGAACACGAGCTGGGACGCATCTTCGAACGCTTCTATCGGTCCGACCGCGCCCGCGCCTCTCGGGGGACCGGGCTCGGGCTGGCCATCGTCAAGCACATCGTCACGCAAGCAGGCGGCACCGTCGACGCGCACGGCGGCCGCGGCGCCGGGTTGGAGATCGTTTGCGAGTTCCCCCGCGCGTAGCGCTCTCGTACCGCGCGGAGTGGAGAAGTCAGGCACCCGGCGCTTCGCACCCTCCGCTTGGGTGTCAGAATGACAGTCTGACACGGGTGTTCGCCCGGCCGCGGGTCATTGGTGGGAAAAACCGTTGTCTGACTGACGTCAGAGACCAGGGCGCGAGGGACCGAGCCTTGCCGCCGGCGCAGGTTCACCAGTCCGACACGACTTCTTTACCCGGCCGACCCCCTTGCCGGTGCGGTCCGGTGTCAGGCTGACCGGACGTGAGCGTCTCGCCGGCAACAGTCCACGCACCCCCTGGCGTCACAACTCTGCGCTCCTCCCGCGGCCGCACGACCGAGATCGTGGTCAAGATCGCGCTCGGGCTGTGCGCCGCAATCTCGATCGCCACCACGATCGGCATCGTCTTCTCGCTGCTCCTGCCGGCACTTGACTTCTTCCGCGAGATCAACCCCGTCGACTTCCTGACCGGCCGGGACTGGTCGCCGCTCTTCGAGCCCGCCAGTTTCGGCGTGGTCCCGCTCATCACCGCGACGTTCACCATCACCTTCTGGGCGATGCTGATCGCGATCCCCTTCGGCCTGGGCACGGCGATCTTCCTCGCCGAGTATGCGTCCGAGCGCACACGCAACACCTTGAAGCCGATGATCGAGATCCTGGCAGGTGTGCCTACCGTGGTCTTCGGCTACTTCGCGCTCACCGCGGTGACGCCGCTCCTGCGCTCGATCGGGATCGAGGTGGAGATCTTCAACGTGCTCTCCGGCGGCCTCGTGATCGGCGTGATGTTGATCCCGACCATTGCCTCGCTGTCTGAAGACGCGATGTCCGCTGTGCCCCAGGCGCTCCGGGACGGCTCGTACGGTCTCGGCGCCGACCGCCTGCAGACGTCTCTGCGTGTTGTCGTGCCCGCAGCTACCTCCGGCATCATCGCCTCCTTCGTGCTCGGCATCTCCCGGGCTGTGGGCGAGACGATGATCGTCCTGATCGCCGTCGGCCAGCTGGCCCGCGTCACCGCCGACCCACGCCTCGGCGCCGAGAGCCTCACCGCGTTCATCGGCGCCACGGGCAACGGCGATCTGCCCACCGGCTCGATCGAGTACAAGACGATCTTCGCCGTCGGTCTCACGCTGTTCGTGATCACGTTCGTGATGAACATGATCGCGATCCGTCTCGTCCGCAAGTTCCGAGAGGTCTACGACTGATGTCGCGGCGGATGAAGAGCCGGCTGTTCGTCGGCGTGATGGTGCTCTCCCTCGCAGTCTCCTTCGGCACGCTGGCGTGGCTCCTCATCTCGATCGGGATCGACGGCATCCCAGGGCTTTCCAAGCAGCTGTTCAGCCTGCCGCCCTCCACCGTCCCGGAGGAGGCCGGGGCGAGGCCGGCGATCCTCGCCACCATCTACCTCGCGGTGATCCTGCTCCTGCTGACGGTGCCGATCGGCGTGGGCACTGCCATCTACCTCGAGGAGTACGCGCACAAGGAGCGCTGGTACAACCGGCTCCTCGAGTTGAACATCCAGAATCTGGCGGCCGTCCCCTCGATCGTCTACGGCATCCTCGGCCTCGCTTTCATCGTCCGGGGCATCGGGCTCGGCCCGGTCGTGCTTGCCGGCGCGATGATCCTCACCCTTGTCGTACTGCCCACCGTGATCATCTCCGCGCGAGAGGCGATCAGAGCTGTTCCCGACTCGATCCGGCAGGGCGGGTTCGCGCTCGGCGCCACCAAGTGGCAGGTCGTCTCGCGGCAGGTGCTGCCGGCGGCAATCCCCGGCATCGCCACCGGCTCCATCCTCGCGCTCTCGCGGGCGGTGGGCGAGACCGCCCCCCTGCTCCTGATCGGCGCGCTGCAGTACGTGACGTTCGATCCCGGTGTGCTCGAGCGGTTCACCGCGCTCCCGGTGCAGATCTACACCTTCGTGAAGCTGCCGGACGCCGGCTTCCAGGAGCTGGCGGCCGCGGCCATCCTCGTGCTGCTCACGATCGTGCTCGGCATGAACGCCCTTGCGATCTTCGTCCGCAACCGCTACCGGCAGCGCTGGTGAGAGGAACGGTATGACCCAGATGGAACAAGAGACACCCCGTATCGACAGCGGCCGCATCGCCGAGATCACGCTTGGCTCGACGCTCGACGATATCCTCGCGCGCGAGGTGGTGTTCACGGTCGAGGGGGTGGACGTCCACTACAGCGGTAACAAGGCGCTCTCCAACGTCACGATGAGCGTCCACAAGAACACGGTGACGGCGTTCATCGGCCCCTCGGGCTGCGGCAAGTCGACGTTCATCCGCTGCTTCAATCGCATGAACGACCTGATCCCCGGCGCGGTGATGACGGGGAAGATCCTGTACCACGGCGAGGATCTGTACGGCCGCGAGGTCGATCCGGTGGAAGTGCGCCGCCGGGTCGGCATGGTCTTCCAGAAGCCGAACCCCTTCCCGAAGTCGATCTACGACAACGTCGCCTTCGGGCCGCGCGTGCTCGGCATGAAGGACGGGCTCGACGAGCGGGTGGAGAGCTGCCTGCGCAAGGCCGCGCTCTGGGACGAGGCCAAGGACCGGCTCAAGGACAGCGCGCTCGGGCTCTCGGGCGGTCAACAGCAGCGTCTCTGCATTGCGCGCGCACTCGCAACCGAGCCCGATGTGATCCTGATGGACGAGCCGGCGTCGGCGCTCGACCCGATCGCGACGGCACGCATCGAGGACCTGATGCACGAGCTGAAGACGGACTACACGATCATCGTCGTCACGCACAACATGCAGCAAGCGGCTCGCGTCGCCGACATGACCGCGTTCTTCTCGGTCGAGCTGAGAGACGACGGCAAGGGGCGCCACGGGATCCTGGTCGAGTACGACGCGACCACGAAGATCTTCACCACCCCGGCCGACAGGCGCACCGAGGACTACGTCACAGGGAGGTTCGGCTAGACCATGGAGGCCATGCGCGTCGAGTACCAGAACAATCTCCACGCCCTGGAGGCGAGCCTGCAAGAGCTGGGCGAGGTGACACTGCGTGCCGTGCGCGGAGCGGTGGACGCCCTCCAGAGCCAGGATGTCGAGCTCTGCAACGAGGTGATCGCGTACGACGACGAGATCGACGCTCGTTATCACGGCATCGAGAAGACGATCGAGATCCTGATCGCCCAGCAGGCGCCGGTGGCATCCGACCTGCGCCTCATCCTCGCGGTGCTCCACGACTCGATCCATCTCGAGCGCGTCGGCGACCAGTCGGTGACGATCGCCAAGCTGACCAAGCTCTCGGCGCATCTCGAGCAACGGCGCGAGCTGATCGAGGGGCTGCGGGAGATGGGGGAGCGCGCGGAGGAGATGGTGAAGATCGCGCTCGACTCCCTGGCCCACCGCGATCTCGAGCGGGCACGGTCGCTCCACGATCTCGACGAGCTGATCGACCGCACGAATCGCCGCGTCGTCGAGAAAGTTCTGGCCATGACGAGCTCGCCCGAGGCGGCCGAATGGGGCATGCGCATGATCGTCGTCGCGCGGTGTATCGAGCGCATCGGCGACAACGCCGTCGATATCGGCGAGCAGACGGCGTTTCTCGTCACCGGCGAGTTTCACGAGTTCGGCGACGCCAGTCACTGAACCCGGCTGCCCGGTCGGCACGGGAGCTTCGGCGACCGGAAAACCGACGTCGGGCTGCAGTCAGATACAGAGCACCAGCGCCCGTGCATCACGGGCACGCTCGCATGGATCAACGGGCCGCCCGCGCCGGTGCGTGTTCACCAGATCGCCACCAGACCGTCACCTAGATTCATCCCATCCGAGACGGTGAGGGCGCGACCATTGAGGCGACCTGCAACGTCCGATTCAAGGGGAGTAGGAGGAGCATGACGTTCTCATCTGCAAGGAGGCGCCTCGTGGCCGGGCTGGCCGTGGCCGGCGTCATCGGCGTCGCTGCGTCGGCGGCGGTTGCCGCGAGCAGCGCCCAGAACCCGACGTACAACCTCAAGAGCCTGAAAGGGTCGATCGTCGCCGACGGCTCGTCCACGGTCGGGCCGTACGCGCAAGCGGCCGCCGAGCTGTTCAGCAAGGCGGGCGCGAGCAACGTGCGCATCACGATCGGCATCTCCGGCACCGGCGGCGGCTTCGAGAAGTTCTGCCGTGGCGAGACCGACCTCGCCAACGCGTCCCGCCCGATGAAGGTCTCGGAAGCGGCGAAGTGCAAGGCCGCCAACCTCGGCTCCTGGCGTGCGTTCACCATTGCCAACGACGCGCTGACGGTTGTCGTCAATCGCGAAAACACCTGGGCCACCTGCCTCTCGGTCGACGAGCTGAAGAAGATCTGGGGGCCCGGCTCGAAGGTGAACAACTGGAAGGACGTGCGCGCGGGCTTCCCGGACCAGTCGCTGAAGCTGTTCGGCCCCGGCACCGACTCCGGCACCTTCGACTACTTCACCGAGGCGATCAACGGCAAGTCCAAGGCGTCGCGCTCCGACTACAACGCCAGCGAGGACGACAACGTGCTCGTCCAGGGCGTCTCCGGGGAAAAGGGTGGCCTCGGCTACTTCGGCTTCTCGTACTACGAGGAGAACCAGAGCCGTCTCAAGGCCGTGCAGATCCGCAACCCGAAGACGAACCAGTGTGTGACGCCGTCGGTGTCCGCGACGCAGAACGGAACTTACAAGCCGCTTGCCCGCCCGCTCTTCATGTATGCGAAGGGCTCCGCCTTCAAGCGGCAGGAGGTGCAGGCCTACCTCGACTACATCTTCGACAACGAGGTCGCGGTGGCCAAGCGCTCCCAGTTCGTGCCGCTGACCCCGGCTCAGCTGAAGCGGGCCCGGACGACCTTCGACCTCGCGGTCAAGGCGTCGAAGAAGTAACGATTCGCTGCCCGAGCGATGACGGAGGGCGCCCATCGCGGCGCCCTCCGTCGTTGTGCCTACGTTTGCGCGGGTTCCCTGGCCAGGCTGTAGAGGAACGCTCCCAGGACGGTGCCGATGACGGGCGCTGCGAGGTAGATCCAGATCGCGGTGAACTCGCCTCCGGCGAGCGCAGGTGCGAGCGAGCGGGCCGGGTTCATCGAGGCGCCCGAGACCGGGCCGCCGAAGAGCGCATCGAGGCCCACCGTGCCGCCGATGGCGACCGCGGCGAGCTCGCCCACCGCCCTCGTGTCGGTGGCCACGGCGGCGATCACGAGCATCAGGAGAGCGGACAGCACGACCTCCCACACGAACGACTGCCCGTCGGAGCCTGAGGGCAGCGTCGCCCCGAGGTCGGCGATGTCGCCGAGGCTGGCGCGCAACAGCAGCGCCGCCACGAGCCCACCAGAGACCTGCGCCAGCACGTACGGACCGACGTCCCGCCAGGGAAAGTGGCGCGTGGCGGCGAACGCGATCGTGACGGCGGGGTTGAAATGCGCACCGGAGACATGGCCGAAAGCCGAGATCATGACCATGATCGCCAGCCCGAAGCAGAGCGCGATCCCGAGCTGGCCCAGAGCCTCCGTCTTCGCGTCGACAATGATCGCCCCGCAGCCCGCGAAGACGAGCACAAACGTGCCGATCGCCTCCGCAAGGAGGCTCCGGCGGAGCGCTGCTGTCACGCGCCGAGCAGGTCGCCGACCAGCACGGTCACACGGCGGTCGACATCGTCCCTGATCGCCCGCACGCCCTCCAGCGTCTCGGCCTGCGCGGGATCGGCGAGATCCCAGTCCTCGTAGCGTTTCCCGGGGTAGATGGGACACGCGTCGCCGCAGCCCATCGTGATCACCACGTCCGCGGCACGCACGACCTCGTCGGTGAGCGGCTTCGGGAAAGCGTCGGCCAGATCGACTCCGATCTCGGCCATCGCCTGCACGACGAGCGGGTTGATGCTCTCCCCTGGCGCGGAGCCGGCCGAACGGACGTTGATGCGACCCTCTGAGCGCAGCGTGACCAGGCCCGCGGCCATCTGGCTGCGACCGGCGTTGTGCACGCAAACGAACAGCACCTCGGGTTGCTCCTTGACGATCAGCCCGTCGGCCTGAGCCAGCGCGCGGAGGCGCTCGCGAGCGAACCGGTGGGCGAGCACGGGCACGAAGTCGCTGAACCGGGTGCTCCCGAGCATGGCCAGCGATTCGGAGATGAAGCGCGCGATCGTCTCCACCCCGAAGATGCCGCTGAACTCGTCCTGCAGCGCCGCTGCGGCGCGTTCGACGTGCTGGCGTGTGATCGGATCGAGCACGTTGCTCATCGGTCGTCCTCCATGGGAAGCAGGATCTCGATACGCTGGCCATCGATGGCGATCGATGACCAGCTGAACGATGACATCGACCACGGTCGATGTCAATGATCTCGCCGTGGTGAACGAGAGACCGTCGATCCCGGAGTGCCCGCCGCTGCTCGGCGGTGAGCTGCTCGACCAGGCGACGGCCGAGCGCGCCGCGGCGGCGCTGCGGGTGCTCGGGGAGCCGGCACGGTTGCGGCTGCTCGCGCTGATCCACGCTCAGCCCGACAAGGAAGCCTGTGTCTGCCACCTCACCGAACCGCTTGGGTTGACGCAGCCCACCGTCAGCCACCATCTCAAGGTGCTGCTCGAGGTCGGTTTCGTGGAGCGGGAACAGCGCGGGAGCTGGGCGTTCTACCGGGTGCCCGAGGGCGCGCTGGACGAGGTGCGGACGCTGCTGGGCGCCCGCTGAGCGCCCGCTCGTTCACCACGGCCGCGCGAGGACGAGAGCGGGCGCATTGCACCGTGTCCGGGTGACCGTACCGTCACAACTCGGTCACCGCCCGGACGACCACGCGCGAGGCGGGTGACGGAAGACTCGCCCTGACAGGGTCTTCTAGCTCTGCGCCAACACGCGAAAGGGGAGATGCAATGGGCATCAGGACGATCACGATGCTTGCGGCGGCGCTTGCCGCAGCGGGGGTTGCGGCGGCGGCAGCGGTCGCGTCGGGGACGGGAGTGAACGAGTACGCGAAAGGAATCGACGGTGGGTACAAGACGACCGCGCTGCTCTCGGTCGGCGAGACGGTCCCCGAGACGAGCAGCCCGGCGAAGCGGTACCAGATGGTGGGCATCCCGGACGGTCTGGGCGCTCACGGCGGGCGCTTCGGGACGACGATCCTCTACATGAGCCACGAGCTCGGCTTCAACGTCGCCTCGACACCGGTCATCGGCGCGCCCGACAACCGCGGCGCCTTCGTCTCGCGGCTCGTGCTCGGCCCGCGCGGGCGGGTGCTCAGCGCCGAGCGCGCCTACGACAAGGTGTATCTCGACGACACCTACGTCGGACCGGCTGCGGCCGCCGACAACACCACGCGATCCTTTGCGCGCTTCTGCTCGGGGTCGCTCGCCGGCCGCGAGCATGGCTTCGACCGGCCGATCTACTTCGCCAACGAGGAGTCCGGGGGATCGTCCACGTTCGACGGCAAGGGCGGCCTCTCGGTGGCGATCTTCGACAACGAGGCGCACGGGCTGCCCTATCTCGGCCGCTTCCCGTGGGAGAACACGCTCGTGCAGAAGGGCACCGGCCGTCTGACCGTGGTCATGGGCATGGAGGACGGGCCGGCCAGCCAGAACCCGGCGGAGACGAACAGCCAGCTCTACCTCTACGTCGGAGTCAAGGACAACCGCCGCGGCGCAACCGTGCTCCAGCGCAACGGGCTCACCGGCGGCAAGCTCTACGTCTTCCGCTCGAAGGCTCCCGCGCGCAACAGCGAGGCGGCGTTCCAGAGCGGCAAGCTGGACGGTGAGTGGGTTCTCGTCCCGAACGCCCACGCCATGTCCGACTCGGAGCTCGAGGCCGCGAGCGACGCCCTTGGGGCGATGATCTTCGCCCGCCCCGAGGACGGCGCCTTCAACCCGCGCCGCGACCACGAGTTCTTCTTCGTGACAACAGGTGGCGCCGCGGGTGCGAACACCCTCGGACGGATCTACTCGCTTACCCTCGACCGGCGCAACCCCGTCGGGCGTGCCACGCTCGAGGTGCTGGTCAACGCGGACGCGGTCATCGCCGCCGGCGGTGATACCGCTCTCAGCCCGGACAACATCGACGTCAGCGAGCGCTACCTGATGGTGCAGGAGGACGGCACCAGCGAGTCACGAGCGGTGATGGCCGCAAAGGGTCGCGACGGCTCCATCTGGCGCTTCGAGCTGGACGGACGCGAGGGGATCGATCGGGGCTCCGCCAAGCGGATCGTAGAGCTCGACCCGCCCGGCCGCGACGGCGTCGCCGTCGGCCCCGGCGTCTGGGAGACGAGCGGCATCATCGACGCCTCCGACTTCTTCAAGGGAGAGGCCTGGCTCTTCGACGTCCAGGCACACGGGCCGACCAAGGCACCGGCAGCCGGCACCGTCGAGGACGGCCAGCTGCTCCTGCTGACACGAGGCGAGTCCGGGGACGAGGACGAGGACGGGGACGACGACAACAAGGACGACGACGACGCATCCTGAGCGTGGTCGTGCGTGGGTGACGTCGAGCGAGGTAGAAGGGGCGGCTCCCGGGAGCCGCCCCATC